>CAISKJ010001573.1 GCA_903885885.1 uncultured delta proteobacterium | reverse complement strand
TGGTCGCAGGGCCTCGGCGCCTACGGCGACCTGCGCGTGCCCGCGGTGATCGACTCGGTGCGCACGTCGGAGCGCGCCACCGAGCTGCGCCTCGCGGCCTCGGCCAACTGGGAGCGCGGTCCCTTCGCCGTCATGGCCGGGGCGTACGTGCGGTACTTCCGCGACGCCGACCCGGGCGTGTTCTCGCGCAGCGCCCTGTGGGAGGGCGCCGTGGTCGCGCGCCCCATGGTGTGGTTCGGCCAGCGCGCGGGCCTCGCCCTCGAGGCCAGCTACCAGCGCGTGGTGTACGACGCGCTCGACCCCGAGACGGGCGTCGGGGCCATTCAGGGCTCGGTGTTTCGCGCGGGCGTCGTACCCTTTGTGAGCCCCGCGGGGCGCGGCAGCTACACGCGCCCGCACCTCCAGCTCGTGTACCTCATGACGGTGCGCGACGACGGCGCGCGCAAGCTCTACGCGCCCGGCGACCCCTTCGGCTTCAACACCGTCGAGCACTACCTCGGCGTGGGCGCCGAGTGGTGGTTCAACAGCAGCTATCTGTGAGCGTACGCGGGTGGTAGCTTCGCGCGCCGTGCGACCCTCCGCTCGCCTCGTGCTCGCGCTGTTTGTGTGCGCCTCGGCCGCCGCGTGCGGCGCGCGCACGCCGTTCTACGAGCGCCGCGACGCGCCCGCCGCCGACGCCGCGGGCGACGTCTTCGAAGACGCTCCGCAAGACGTAGTCGCCGACGCATTCGAAGAGCCCGTCACCGTCGATGCGACGGTCGAAGATGTTGTCGACGCGGCCGTCGATGTGGCCGTCGATGGGGCCGCCGATGGGGCCGTCGACACGGGGCCCGCGTGCGAAGAGGGGCTGCCGTGCACCGAGGGCGTCGACCCCTGCGTCATCGGTCGAACGCGCTGCATCGCGACGGGGTCGGTGTGCCTCCCGGCGGGCAATCAGCTCCCGGGTACGATGTGCATGGGCGGCACGTGCGACGGCCGCGGGGCGTGCCGCGCGGGCGATCAACGGAGCTGCCCGTCGGCCTCCGAGCGCGGCTGCGGCGTGGTGTTTCTCACCGGCGGCGCGCTCTCCCTCGGCGACGCCACGGGGTATCGCGCGCAGCCTACGCAGACCGCCATCACCGTAGGGGGCTTCACCCTCGACGCGTACGAGGTCACCGTCGCGCGCTTTCAGCGCTTCTGGCTCGCGGGGCACCCTGCGCCCGCGGGCAACGCGGTGACCTACCCCGACGGCCCGGCGACGCTCGCGGGCCCGGTGGTCGAGCCCACGTCGCCCACGATGGGCGCCGAGGCCTGCAACTGGGGCATCATGGGGCGCGAGTACCACCCCGTGAACTGCATCGACTGGTCGACCGCGCAGGCCTTCTGCGCGTGGGACGGGGGCCGTCTCCCCACCGAGGCCGAGTGGGAGTACGCCGCGCGCTACGCCCCCGCCGCGGGGCTCACCGCGGGCCGTCGCTACCCGTGGGGCGCCGCCGACCCGATGGCTACCTGCGACCGCGCGCACTTCGCCCGGTGCATGGGCGCCGACGGCGCGGCCACGCGGCGCGTGGGCTCGTTCGACAACGCGGCGGGCCTCTTCGACCTCTCGGGCAACGTGTGGGAGTGGACGGCCGACCGCTTCGCCCTCTACGCCGACCGCCGTTGTTGGGGCGGCGCCGCGCGCAGCAACCCCCGCTGCGCGGTGAACGACACGGGGTACTTCACCATCCGCGGCGGGTCGTGGGTGTCGCCCGATCGGCAGCTCATGCAGGGCAGCTCGCGCGACGACGCGTACCGCCCCGAGTCGCGCAGCGCGCTCGTGGGCTTTCGCTGCGCGCGCACCCGCGCCCTGTAAGGGTTCGCGGCCGGTTTGTTCCGCTCTGATTTCTTCGCGGGCGCGGCGCGTCGAGGCTTGTGAGGGCACGGCGCGACGGTGTACTCCCGGCGGGTCCCGTCGCGCGGCGCGGCGGGCACAACCCAGCACCGACACAGGAGATGTTCCCAATGGCAGGTTCGATCGTGAAGAAGGGCTCGAAGGGCGACGCGGTTCGCACGCTCCAGGGTCAGCTCGTGCAGCTCGGGTACAAGGTCGCCGTCGACGGCGACTTCGGCGGTGGCACCGAAGAGGCCGTGAAGCACCTGCAGAAGTCCTTCGGGTACACCGTGGACGGCGTCGTGGGCGACGGCACCAACTTTCTCATCAACCAGCAGATCGGCCTCGGCTGGAAGTCGACCTCGTAGCACGGCCCCTCCGCGGCGCCGCCTCGTGCACGTCGCACGGGGCGGCCGCTGCGGCCCGCGAGCGGGCTCAGCCCTTCTCGTCGATGATGGTGCCCACGTCTTCGCCGCGGATGACGCGCGCGATGTTGCCGCGCTCCGACAGGCGAAACACGCGGATGGGGAGCTTGTTGTCGCGGCAGAGGGTGACCGCCGTCGAGTCCATCACGCCGATGCGGCGCTGAAGAAACTGGTCGTACGACAGCTTCGGAAACATCTGCGCCTCGGCGTTCTTCTTCGGGTCCGAGTCGTACACGCCGTCGACCTTGGTGGCCTTGAAGAACACGTCGGCGTGAATCTCCATCGCGCGGAGCGCGGCGGCCGTGTCGGTGGAGAAGTACGGGTTGCCCGTGCCCGCGGCGAAGATCACCGCGCGGCCCTTCTCGAGGTGGCGCACGGCGCGGCGGCGAATGTACGGCTCGGCCACCTGGCGCATCTCGAGGGCCGTCTGCACGCGCGTGGGGACGCCGCGCTTCTCGAGCGCGTCTTGCAGCGCGAGGGCGTTCATCACCGTGGCGAGCATGCCCATGTAGTCGGCCGTCGAGCGGTCCATCCCCGTGGCGGCGCCCTTGAGGCCGCGAAAGATGTTGCCGCCGCCCACCACGAGGCCGAGCTGCACGCCCAGCTCGCGGTACGCCTGCGCGAGCTCGTCGGAGAGCAGCCCGATGGCCTGCGTGTCGAGGCCGAAGCCGCCCTCGTGGGAGCACAGCGCCTCGCCCGACATCTTGAGCAAGATGCGCTTGTAACGGAGGCCGCTGGCGAGCGGCGGAGGACGAATGGTGACGTCTGCGTCGGGGCGGTTGGTCATGAGCGGCGACGGGGCTTCTAACAGGTTGTGCCCCTCGCGAGAAGCCGTCACCGGTGACCCCGACGGGGCGCTCTGCCCTTTGCGCGGATCAGGCCTCGGGGCGGTCGGCGCCGCGGGCGTCGAGGTGGGGGCGCATGGCGGCCTCCCAGTCTTCGAGCGTGAGGCGCGCCATGCTGAGGTCGCCCACGAAGGCGTTTTGCGCGAGGCGAAAGTACGGCGCGAGGGCCATCGCGCAGGCGGCCTCGCCGGGGCCCACCGCGACGCTCGTGACGCCGACGAAGACCTTGCGGTAGCGCACGCGCTGGTTCTCGCCGACGGCCATCACCGAGTGGGCCATGCTGTCGAGAATGGCCGCGCGGGCCTCCTCCCAGTCGGTGCCTACGGGGAGAAAGCCAGGGTTCTCCATCATGAGGCAGGCGTCGCGGCGGCGGTTCTCGGGGATGCCCAGCGCGAGGGCGGCGTAGAGGGTGCCGGGCTCGCGGGTGGTCTTCATCTTCATGGCCGCGGGCACGTGCGAGCCGGGCATGAAGGGGAAGCGCGGCGCGTCGAGGTCGCCCATGAGCCGTTCGAACGCGCGGGTGAGGGAGCTGAGATCGTAGACCTCGGCGCGCTCGTCGCCGCGCTGCACCGTGCCCAGGCGCGTGTGCCCGTCGGCGGGCGCGCACACGTCGAGGCCCCAGATGGTGCCCTGCGGGCCGCAGAACGACGACACGGTGATCACGTTGAGCTGGCCCATGTTGGCGCCGTCGACCTCGGCGGCGTCGAAGGCGTTGATCTCATCGAGGAGCGTCGAGCCGGGGCACACGAGCCCGCAGGGGACGCGCCCGATCTTGAGCGAGATGCCGAGGAGGTACCCCGGCGCGTCGCAGGCGAAGTACCCCTCGCAGTGGTCGGGAAAGCGACCGACGGCCACGGGGGCCGCGCGGCGGGCTTCGAAGTCTACGGTGTGCGATCGCGTCATCGGAGTTTTGTCTCTCTCTCAGTTGTTGGGTTGAGCCGTGACGCGGATCACTGGCGGTGAAAGTAGTCGACGCAGGTGCCCTCGCGATTTACGTCGGCGGTGGCGCAGTGAATGCTCCCGCCGAAGGAGTAGGCGTTGCGGAAGGGGATGGGGATCACCTCGAAGCCCAGGCGCGAGAGCTGCTCGTTCTGGT
>CAISKJ010001572.1 GCA_903885885.1 uncultured delta proteobacterium | reverse complement strand
GAGGCCGAGGCCGAGGGCGATGCCCGCGTCTTCGCTCGTGGGCGTGCCCACCGCGCTGCAGCCGCAGCCGTTGCCCGTGAGGCGCAGCGCGGGCGAGACGCCGCCGTCGAAGGTGCCGCCGTCGGTGACGCCGCCGTCGGTGACGCCGCCGTCGGTGACGCCGCCGTCGGGGCTGGCGACGCAGACGCCGCGCATCGTGTCGCACACCGGCGTGGCGCCCGAGCAGTCGGCGTCGCTGCGACAATCGGCGCCGGGCACGGTGAAGCTCACCGGAGTGCCGGTGGGGCCCGCGGGGCCGCCGGTGGGCTGGTTGGCGGCGGCGACGGTGTTCATGCCCGCCGGGAGGGGCGTTGTGGGCGTGAAGGTGAAGTTGCCCATGGGGTCGGTCATGGCGGTGCCGACCGGCATGCCGTTGATGAACACCTGCACGGTGCTGTTGGGCTGCCCGCGCCCCGTCACCGTGGGCCGCGACGTCGTCGTGGTGCTGCCGTTCATGGGGCTGGTGATCGTCGGCGGCGTGGTCACGCACTGGCCCATCGTGGCGCCGGTGTTCGAGCAGAACGGCGTCGAGGGCGTGGCGGCGCAATCGACGGAGCCGGCGCCCGCGGGGGAGCACGCGCGGCATACGCCCGACGCGGTGTCGCAGATGGGCGTGGCGCCCGAGCAGTCGGCGTTGCTGCGACAATCGGCGCCCGACGCGCCCTCGTAGGCGCCGATGTCGAGGGCGTTCATCACCGTGCGGGGGGAGGTGCCCACGGTGCCGAAGGGCTGCCGCGGCGCGAAGGCGGGCACGCCCGACACCATGGCCCCGGCGAGGTCGGGGTACGTGGGCGGGGTCGAGCCCTGGTCGACGGGGGGCGCGCCCATGCGGGGCGTGAGGTCGGCCGACGAGGTGAAGAGGGGATCGGCCGCGGAGACGGTGCGCAGCAGCGTGGTGGGCACGAAGATGCCCGTGCGCGCGAAGTTGGTCGACCCCTCGACGAGCGCGTCGGTGGCGGTGTTGAGCGTGAGCCCGCCGCCGGCGACGGGGGAGTTCACGAGGTTGTTGTAGAAGAACATGCGCACGGTGCCGCGCGTCGGGCCGATGCCGTTGAGCAGTCGGTTGGTCGCCGAGGCGAGGAGCACGGTGTTGCTGTAGAAGTAGATCGCCGTGTCGGGGCGGCCGGCGGCGCTGCCGTCGATGCCGAAGACGATCGACTCGCTGGGGTTCGACGCCGTGCCCGAGCGCTGGATCACGTTGGCGAGGAAGATGATCCGCGAGGTGGGCGACTCGTTCTTGTAGTTGTGCTCGACGTCGATGTCGTAGGCGCCGCCGCGGAGAATGTGGTTGTACGCGATGAAGGCGTGGCCCATGTGCACGCGCACGTTCTGGCCGCCGCGCGAGTCGCGCACGACGTTGCCCACGATGCGCGTCGAGATGCCCGCGAGGAAGATGTTGTGGCCCGCGGGCGAGACGGTGCCCGAGCCGTTGTTGTAGATCTCGCTGCCCTCGATGTTCACGCGGTCGGCGCCGGTGTCCGAGGTGATGCCGTTCTGGCTGTCGCGCACGACCACGTTGCGGAAGGTGACGTTCGTCGAGCGCTCGGTGACGCGAATGGCCGAGGCGTTGTTGAGGGTGTTCGCGCCGTTGGCGAACTCCATGTTCTCGATCACCCAGTGGTTGGCGCCCACGCGGCCGTCGGGGCTGCTGAACTGGAACAGCGCGCGGGGGCGGCCCGCGTCGCCGTCGAGGTTGAGCCCGGTGCCGTCGATCACGGGGCGCCCGCCGACGCCGCGGATCGTGATGGGGAGCGCCTCGGTGCCCGAGACTTCAATACGGCACGCCTCGCGGTAGGTGCCAGGATCGACCTCGATCACGTCGCCGGGGCGGAGCGTGACGGAGCCATCCGTGAGGAGCGCGCACGGCGAGCGGGTGCTTCGCGTCGCGCCGACGTTGTACGTGACCGCGAAGGCGGTCGACGACGCCGAAATCAGTGCGAGCGCCAGGGGAAGTCCCGTGAGCAGCCCGGTCCTTCGAAGGATCTTGTGTCGCATGAATCCCCTTCTAACTCAGGTGCGAAAACCTTGGGAACATGGGGCCTGCGATGACACAACGGTGCTGTTATCTCGCGCCGTCACCGCAACGCGTGGGAGGGGCCGGGACGGGCGAAGATGTGCTGCTTTCGCTGGGAAACACGGTGATTGCGCGGGGCGCGATCCGGAGCTCTGGAACGGCACGTGCCAGAATCGATCGTTCGGGGGACGCGCTACACCGTGATGCGACGGTGCCAGGTGAACCACTCGACGGTGAGCATGAGCATCGCCGCGAGGAGGAGGTAGCGCCACAGCGCGCGGCGCACGCCGGCGCGCCCTGCGCGGGGCGCGGTGGCGCGGGTGCCGTGGACGTCGAGGTGTGCGACGGGCGCGCAGTCTGACTCGCGCGGGTCGGAGAGGTTGCCCGCGATGAGCCGGTGGTCGTCGCCCGCGTGCACGCGGTGGAGGCCGGCCTCGACGCCGCGGAACACCGCGCGGCCCTCGAGCACGGGGGCGGTGAAGCGCAGCCCCGACGGGGCCTCGACGGTGGCGCGCTCGACGCCCGCGGGCACGGGCACGCGCCACGGGTCGCCGGTGCGAAACGACGAGAGGTACGCGGCGTCTTCGCCGGTAAACCAGTCGATGGCGTTGATGAGCATCACGGGCCACGCGACGAGCAGGGGCACGTCGCTCTCGCGCACGTCGAACGCGAAGAGCACGAAGCGGTCGCCGCGGCGCTCGCCCGCGATGACCATGGGGCCCGCCGCGCCCGCGGCTACGACGTGATCGCCGGCGCCCGGCTGGTACCGCACGATGCGCCCCACGTGGGCCTCCTCGAGGTCGCTCGCGAAGCGCACTAGGGGGTGGGTGCGCTCGACGCGGTCGAAGCGCAGGGCCGTTCCCGCGGGGGCAGAGGCGTAGCCGGGCTCGTGGGCGAGGGGCGCGTCGGGCCCTTCGGGGCGCAGCCAGATGGCGCGGGTGCCGGGCGGCACCGGGGCGGTGACCTTGTCGAACACCACGACGTCGAAGTGCTCGGCGCGCAGGCGCGCGGCGGCCGCGGCGGGCGTCACGTCGGTGACGTCGAGGTAGTCGTCGAGGAGGAGCGCGGCCTCGAGGTAGCGGTTGCCCTCGGTGACGGTGAGCACGCGCGCGCGGCGTCGCTCGGGCAGCGTGGCGTAGGCGCGGTCGTCGGCGGGGAGATCGTCGCGGGTGCCGTCTTCGAACGCGATGCGGGCCTCGAGCGACGCGTTGGCGCCCGTGCGATCGGGGAGCACGCGCTGCACCGTGGCGCCGGGCTCGATGGCGATGCGGGCGACGTCGATGGGGGCGCCGTCGGCCGTGAGGGTGAGCTCGAGGCGCTCGGCGCGGGGGCTCCAGCTCCGGAGCTCGAGGAGCACCTCGTAGCGCGACTTGTCGAGGGGGTAGCGCCGCACCGCGAAGGCCGTGATGCCCACGTTGCGCCCGCTGCGCCCCACACCGACGAAGCGCAAGGGGACGGCGCCCATCTGCACGGGGCCCATCGTGTCGCGGGGCGGGTCGTAGGCGCCGTCGCCCACCACGATGAGCTCGGGGTGCGGGGCGATGCGCAGCGCGTCGAGGCCGAAGCGCAGCGCGCCGGCGAGGTCGGCGCCGGTGTCGCGCGGGGCGTACCCGGCGAGGGCGCGCTCGAGGGCGGCGGGGTCGTCGGTGAGGGGGGTGAGCGCGGTCACCTGCGCGTCCATCTGCGCGAGGAGCATCTGGTCGGCGGGGCCCATCTCGCGCACGAGCTTGCGCACGGCGTCGCGGGCCGCGCGGGCGCGGGTGCCGGGCACGTCGGTGGCCTGCATGCTGGCGCTGCCGTCGATGAGCACCACGAGGGAGCGCCCCGCGGCCGACGCGCCCGCGCGCCGCGGGTCGCCGAGGGCGAGCACCAGGAGGGCGAGCACCAGGAGCTGGATGAGCAGCGACACGATGCGCTTGAGCGCGTCGAAGAGGCTCGACGCGGGGCGCGGCGCGAGCACGCGATCCCACAGCTTCGTGAAGGGCACCGCCACGCGGCGCCGACGGAGCTTCAAGAGGTAGAGCGCGACGAGCGCGGCCCCCGCGACGGCGAAGATCGAGGCGAGCTGGGCGAGGGGGAGGCCGAGCAGCTCCATCAGCGCACCAGGCCCACGCGGCGAAAGAGGCCGAGCACCTGCTCTTCGAAGGGCTCTCGCACGTCGGCGGCCACGTAGGGCACCTGACGGTTCTTGCAGAAGCCCTCGAGCTCGGCGCGCCACTGCGCGTGGGCGTCGCGGTACTTCGCGACGAGGGCGGGGGTGAGGGTGACGTCGCGCGCGTCGCCGGTCTCGACGTCGACGAGGGTGACGTCGCCGTCGGGCGCGGCCTCGGCCTCGCGCGGGTCGACGACGTGGATCACCATGGGCTCGAACTTCTGGTAGCGAATGGCGTTGATGCCGCGCTCGAAGCCCGCGGGGTCGTAGAGGTCGGAGATGATCACGGCCACGCCGCGGCGCTTGTTCTCCGCGGCGAAGGCGCGGGCGGCGTCGGCGAGGGCGGTCTCGCCTTCGGGCTTCACCGCGCGGAGGAAGTCGAACACCTTGAAGATGCGTCCCTTGCCGCGCGCGGGGGGCATGCGACGGGTGACGGCGGTGCTCCACGCGATGAGGGCGACGCGGTCGAGGTTGGCGAGGCCCACGTAGGCCATCGCGGCGGCGAGCTTGCGCGCGTGGTCGAACTTCGACGGCTCGCCGACGGCCATGGAGCCCGAGCAGTCGAGGAGCACATAGATGGCGAGGTCTTCTTCTTCTTCGAAGAGCCGCAGGAGCATCTTCTCGGAGCGGCCGTACACGGCCCAGTCGAGGTAGCGCAGGTCGTCGCCGGGGGCGTACTCGCGGTGGTCGACGAACTCGAGGCCCGAGCCCGATTTCTTCGTGCGCCGCTCGGCGCGGAGCCGCCCGCCGAAGAGCCTTCGCGAGGCCACCGCGAGCCACTCGAGGCGGCGCTGAAAGGCCTCGTCGAAGAGGTCGTCGCGGGCCTTCGAGGGCGACGGTTTCGTGCGACGAAAATAGTCGAGCAGCGACACGGCGGCGACCTTATGCGCTCGCGGGCTTCACCGACGCGAGCACCTCGTCGAGCACGGTGTCGGTGCGCACGCCCTCGGCCTCGCCCTCGAAGTTGAGGAGCACCCGGTGGCGCAGCGCGGGCAGCGCGCAGGCGCGCACGTCGTCGAGGCTCGCGGTGAAGCGGCCGTCCATGAGGGCGCGGATCTTCGACGCGAGGAGCACGGCCTGGGCGCCGCGCGGCGAGGCCCCGACGCGGACGTACTGCTTGACCCTGGGGGGCGCCCCCTCGCCGTCGGGGTGCGTGGCCATGAGCACCCGCACGGCGAAGTCTTGCACGTGGCGCGCGACGGGGACCTCGCGCGAGAGGGCGCGCAGCTCGAGGATGCGCGCGCGGGCGAGCACGGGCTTCACGTCGGCGTCGTCGGTGCCCGTCGTGCGATCGAGGATGGAGTGCAGCTCGTCGCGCCCCGGGAAGCGCACCAGGAGCTTGAAGAGAAACCGGTCGAGCTGCGCCTCGGGGAGGGGATAGGTGCCCTCCATCTCGAGGGGGTTCTGCGTGGCGAGCACGAAGAAGGGCTGGTCGAGGGGGAGGGTCTTCTTGGCGACGGTGACCGACTGCTCTTGCATCGCCTCGAGGAGGGCGCTCTGCGTCTTCGGGGTGGCGCGGTTGATCTCGTCGGCGAGCACGAGGTTGGCGAAGATGGGGCCGCGCTGAAACTCGAAGCGCCGCGCGCCGCGCTCGTCTTCGACGAGCACCTGCGTGCCCAGGATGTCGGCGGGCATGAGGTCGGGCGTGAACTGCACGCGCGAGAAGGGCAGGTCGAGCGCGCGGCCGAGGGTGCGCACGAGCATCGTCTTGCCGAGGCCGGGGACGCCCTCGAGGAGGCAGTGGCCGCCCGCGAGGAGGCACGTGAGCACGCCGTCGACGATCTCGCGGTTGCCGACGATGACGCGCCCGACCTCGTCGCGCACGGCCTTGAGGTCGCGCTGAAACGCCTTCACGGCCTCGGTGGGAATCGGTGCCTTGTCGCTCATGGGTTATTGCTCGTCACGCGGTCGAATCAGTTGAAAGTATCGTCGCACGTACGAGCGGTAGCCCGCGGGCACCTCGCCCTGGTGGAGCACCTCGCGCGCGTGGTCCCAATAGGGCGCGTACACCTGCCGGTAGGGCGCGCTCGCGAAGCCGTCGCTCGCCGCCGTGCGGATCACCTGCGACCGCGACGGCCCGTTGCCCGTCTGCTGCCCGTGCACCTGCACCGCCTGGTTCGCCTGCGCCGTCTGCACGGCGGCGCCGCGGCTGTTCTCGTCGTGCTGCGCGCCCGCGCCGGTGCCGGGCGACGGCTCGCCGTGCTCACGCCCGGCGGCTACGCCCTGTTGCACCACGGCCGTCGTGGGCGCGCCGCTCGCGCCCTGCGGCATCCCCGCGGCCCCGCCCGCAGGCCCGTTGGCGCCCTGCTGCCCCTGCGCCTGCTGCCCGGGGCCCTGTTGGCCCTGCGACGACTGCCCCTGCCCCTGTTGGCCCTGTTGGCCCTGCGACGACTGTCCCTGCCCCTGTTGGCCCTGGCCGCGCTGGCCCTGCGGCCCGCTGCGCCCCGCGGCGGCGCGGGCGAACTGCGAGATGCGCTCGCGCTGCCGCTGGCCGTTCTGGCCGTTCTGCTGGCGCATCTGGTCGCGCAGCTCCTCGAGGCGCTGGCGCAGCTCGTCGAGCGACTGCTGCGCGCGCTGCTCGTCTTCCATGCGCGAGAGCTGCTCGGCGCCCTGCTGGAGGTTCTGCGCCGCCGCGGCCGCGTCGCGGGGGAGGTTGCGCGCGGCCTCGGCGAGCTCGCGCTGCAGGTGCTCGACCTGGCGCCGCGTCTGCTCGTTGCGCTCGCGCTGGCGCTCGAGGTTTTGCGCCTCGCGCTGCCGCCGGTGCAAGAGGTCCTGCTCGCCCTGCGTGGGCGCGTGCTCGCGCTGCCGGCGGAGCATCTCTTCGACGTCGCGCCGCGCCTGCTCGAGCCTGCGCTGCAGCTCGGGGTCGGTGCGCGCCTCGCCCGCGCGCTGCAGGGCCCGCGCGAGCTCCTGCCGTTGTTGGGCCGACAGCGCGCGCTCCTGCCGCGCCTGCTGCGCGAGGCGCTCCATCGCGGCGCGGGCGGCCTGCATGTCGCCCTGGCGCATGGCCTGCGCGAGGTCGCGCGCCTCGGCGCTGCGGTCGCCCATGCGCTCGCCGAGGTCGTTGAGCGTCTCGCGGAGGGCGTCGCGGTCTTCGCGCACGCCGGCGTCGAGCGTCTGCTGCAGGGCCGCGAGGCGGCGGTAGGCCTCCTGCCGGTCGAGGCGTCGGCCCGACACGTCGTCGAGGAAGCGGTCGAACTCGCGCAGCGTGTCGCGCGCCGCGGGCGTGGCCGCGTCGCGGGCGAGCTCGCGCGACAGCTCGCGGAACGCGCGCAGGTCGTCGTCGTCGAGGGCGAGGGGGTCGCGCGCGGCGGCGGTCGCGGGCCTGCGCGTCTCGATGAGGCGCTTGACGCGAAACTCGGCGACGCCCACGAGCGCGAGCACCGCGGCGAGGCCGAGCACCACGCGGATCTCGTCGGGCCAGCGCCACGCGAGGGCGCGCGCCGGGTCGACGCCGCGGGCGCTCACCTGCGCGGCGGCGTCGTCGATGGCGGCGGTCATCCACGGGGTGCGCTCGGCCGCGGGGAGCGCGCGAAACTCGAGCGCCGTCGAGAGGCGGTCGTGGAGGTCGTAGTGGCGGTCGAGGAGCTGCGCGGCG
>CAISKJ010001571.1 GCA_903885885.1 uncultured delta proteobacterium | reverse complement strand
GGCGGGCGTGACGCGGGCTGTACACCTCGTTCGCGAGCGGGCACATTCGCTTCGAGAGTTCGCGGACGCGGCCGCGGCGCTCTCCGTGTTTGCGCGGTCGTCGCTCCGTTCTCAAGGTCTTCGCGAGGTCGTCATGGCGCTGGTCGAACCCGAGGTTATCAAGAGCAGCAGCATCTACTTGATGGGCATGGAGGAGGGCATCGAGAAGGGCATCGAGAAGGGCATCGAGAAGGGCATCCAACGCGGCGAGGCGAAAGGGCTCCGCGCGGCGATCGCGCAGGCGCTCGCGGCCCGCGGCCTCCGGCTCACCGCAGCGCGCCGCGCGCAGCTCGAAGGCGAGGCCCGTCCCGACGTGCTCCTCCGCTGGCTCACGCGCGCGGTCACCGCTGCGCGCACTGCCGACATCTTCGTCGAGCGCTGACCGGGGCTCTCCATGCGCGACATCGAGATCCGCGAGGTGCACGCCGACGACGCGCTGCTCGGAACGTGCGGGGTGTTTCCCCTCGACGCGCGCACCTGGGAGCTTCGCAAGATGTACCTCCACGCGCGCTCGCGGGGCCGCGGCGTGGGGCGGCGGCTGCTCGACGCGGCCGTCGCGTGGGCCCGCGACCACGGCGCCGCGCGCCTGGTGCTCGACACCACCCACCCGATGACGCAGGCCATCGCGTTCTACGAGTCGCACGGCTTCGTGCGCGACGACGCGCAGGTGCGCGGGCGCCGCTGTCACCGCGGCTACGTGCGCGCGCTCGCACCGTAGCTCCCCGTCGCGCAGGTGGCGGCCCGCCACCCTGTCGCCACCCCGTAGCCACCCCCTTCCGCCACCCCTTACTCTCGCGCATCGGCGTGATTCAAGCGCTTTCGCGCGATGGCCCGCGCCTCGCAGTCCGCGCCGCTCCATGACGTCGCACGACGAGCGGGCGAAGAACATTCTCGACGTGTTGCTCGACGACCTGGGCACGCTGGAGCGCGAGTTCGAAGTGCCTGCGGTTCGTCCGCAGCGCGCCGACCTGCGCTTCGCGCCGTCGCCGGAGCACACGCGGACGCGCCGCTCGCTCGGCATACTGGGGCTCATGACCGAGGTGGCGGCGCTCTTCGAGCCCTTCTCGTGGGCGCCTTCGATCGACGAGGTGACGGGCTGTCTTCGCAAGCTGCTCAACGCGCAGCACGCGGGCACGCTGAACCCGTCGCGCGCGGTGGAGCGCATGTGGTTGCTGTGCGCGGGCCGCCCCGACGCGGCGTTGGCGCACTTCGACGCGCTGCCCATGGCGGGGTGGCCGCGGGGCTTCTACGCGCTGCGCGGCGTGCCGCTGGTGATCGTGGTGCTGGCCGAGCTGCCGCGCACCGACGACACGGTGGCGCTACGACTGATGGGCGCGCTGACGACGCGGCAGGGCGCGTACGTGGACCTGCGGGCGCACCTGGCGACGGTGCCGCGGGGGGCGAAGCTCTTCGAGCTTGTGGTAAGAGACACGGTGCTCGCGCGGGCCGCGGGCGGCGCAGAGGAGGCGACGATGGTCGACACGAGCGAAGCCAGGGCGTTTATCGAGAAGGTGCGCAACGAGGGTCTCGCCGACGGCCGCCACGAGGGGCTCGCAGCGGGCCTGCGGCCGCTGGTGCGTCTGTTCGAGCGGCGCCTCGGTCGTTCGCTCTCCGACGCCGAACGCGGCGTGCTCTCCTCGCGGCTCGACGTGGTGGGGCCCGACCGCCTCGGCGACGTGGTGCTCGACCTCGACAGCGCCGCGCTCGCCGCGTGGCTCGCCTCGCCCACGGCCACCTGAGCGCGCCCGCGTCGTTACCCCCTCACACCACGCCGGCGCCTCGACCGGAACACGTCTTCCGCTCTAGCGGCACACGTGTTCCGCTCGCAGCGGTGGCGGCCCGCCACCCCGTCGCCACCCCGTCGCCACCCCAAACCGCCACCCCGTCGCCGCGGTTGGCTCACGCGGGCGGTCACTGCTGCGCGCACCGCCGACGTCTTCGCCGCGCGCTGACGTCTCTCACTCGCTCAACGCCTCTTGCACCTCGCTCAAGGGCGGGCCGTGCTCCGACCAGTCGAACTGCGTGAGCGCCAACAGACGGTCGTCGAAGGCCTTCTGCGCGGCGTAGCCCTCCAGGTTCGGGTGCATGTACCGCGACTTCAGGTAGAGCGGCTGCGGCGCGAACTCTTCGCCGTATTGAAAGTAGTGAATCTGCTGCCGTCGCAGGTCGACCTTCACGCGCTCGATGAGCAGCGGGATGGCCGCTCCCTCGTAGTCGTCATAGGTGAGCAGGCTCACCTTGCCCGAGGCGATGTGGATCTTCACCACGTCGGCGTCTTGCGCCTCGCCGTAGAGCTTTCCGGCGCAGCCGATGTACACGCGCAGCGCGGGCGGCAGGTCGTTGGCGAGGCGCGCGTCGAGGTGCAGCGAGTCACCCGCCACGAGGTGCCCGACGCCCGCCGCGGCCGAGGCCTCGCACGCCGCCGCGATGGTGTCGGGCGCGCGCAGCGAGAAGAGCAGCGCCTTCGCGTCGTCGGCGGCCTTCGGGAGCGAGCCCCAGAACTCGCGCACGTCGAGGCGCGTGCGCTCGCTCAGCGTGCCCGCCGAGCGGCGCCGTTCGAAGAGGTTGAGCGCGAGAAACACCGCGAGGTCGCCCTTGCGCCGCCCGCGCGCGGCCTCGTACACGCCCTCGCCGTGGCGCTCGATGAGCCGTCGCAGCACCAGGCCCGGTGAGCCCACGCGCTCGGTGAGCTCGGCGAGGCCCGCGAACTCCACGTCGCGCGGCAGGCGCCCCAGCGCGAGGCACGCGCGCCAGTACGCCTCGACGAGCTCGGGGTGCTGATCGAGCGGCGAGAGGCGCGCACCCCGCGGAGTTGAAGCCGTGCGTGCGGCGCGAGGCTTCGCGGTGCGCTCCGCGGGCGGGGCGTGGGCGCGCGCGGGGGTGGGCGCCGTGGTGAGGCCCGAGCGTTGGCGGCGCTCGAGAAAGTCTTGCTCGGCCTCGTCGGTGCGAAACACGAAGTACAAACCCGGACCCACCGAGACGGGCTCGCGCCCGAGCACCTCGGTGATGTACGCGCCGAGCTCGGCGTGGGCGAAGTACTTCTGGAAGGTTCCGCGTGAGGTGAGCACGCCGTCGCGAAAGAGCCGGTAGCGTTCGAAGGCCGTGCGACCGCCCACGAGCGCCGACACCGCGAGCACGCGCCGCGCGAAGCCGTACGCGCGGGTGAGGGCGTCGGCGCGCTCGGCCACGTCTTCGATCACGTTGAGCACGAAGCCGAGGTTCACGACGTCGGCCTCGGCGCGAGCTCCGTCGGGGCGAAAGTACGGGTCCCACCCGCTCGCCTCGAGCCCGATGGCGTGCAGGGCCGAGAGGTCGTCGCCGCGGCCGCAGCCGTAGTCGAGCACCGTGTGTTCGGTCGTGAGGTACCCGTGGCGCCACAGGGCCTGCATCGGCGTCGAGAGCGCGCGCCGCGCCATCGCCGTGCGGTGACGCAGCACGGGCGCCTCGTCGGTGCGCGCCACGAGCGTGTGGCCCTGCACCATGAGCCCGCGGGCGCGGAGTTCTTCGTCCCACTGGTCGCGGTGACCGATGATGGTGAGGTCGGTGAAGAGGCCGCGCGCCTCGGCGTCGGCGGTGAGCTGCGCGAAGAGGGCGCGGCGCGCATCGCCCTCGGCGAGCATCTGCTCCTTGCGGTGGAGCACCGGCGGATTGGCGTCGGCGCGGTAGCTGCGGCGCTCGGTGTCGCCCGTCGAGAGGTCGACGCGCCACGACGCCGTGAGCGTGGGAAAGCCCTCGGTGAAGAAGCCCGGGTACCGCAACAGCGACACCCGCGGACGGGCCCGCGAGACCTTCACCACGTCGACGTCGGCGGGTGTACAGCCCGCGCAGGCGATCACCGCATCGAGCGCGTCGCGGAGCGCCTCGGGCACCGCGGAGACGTGCACGTAGCGGGCGTCACCGACACACTTTCCCCCGGAGAGGCCCTCGACGAGGCGCTCCCAGAGTTGCACTGTTTGCGAGAGCCCAGAGCCCACTGTGATCGACCTCCGCGCGCGCTGCGCACGCTACTTCACCTACGCCGATTTGATCGAGTGCGGAGACACGTGGCACCGACTTCGTCGTGACGGAGACGGTGTGCCCAACGTGCCCCTGCGCGACGAGAGCTATGAGGGCATCGCCGCGCTCGCCGCGACGCTCCTCGACCCGCTGGTCGATCACTTCGGATCCGTCGAGATCACCTACGGCTTCGCGGGCCCGGCGCTCACGCGACACATCGCGCGCAGCATCGCGCCGCCGCTCGACCAGCACGCTGGCAGCGAGCTCAACGCGCGCGGCTCGCTCGTGTGCGCGCGGCGGGGGCAGTCGTGCGACCTGCGCGTACCCGGCGTCGACGCGCTCACGGTGGCCGCGTGGGTGCGCGCGCGCTTGCCCTTCGATCGGGTGTACCTCTACGGCCTCGATCGACCGCTGCATCTGAGCCACGCGCCGGAGGCAGTGGGAAAGGTGTTCGCGATGTGCCCGGGGCGTCGCGGCGCCGTACCGCGCGACGTGACGCGCCGCGGGGCCGACGAGATCGGCGCGATGTTCGGCGCGCCCGGGAGGTGAGCGCGCAGCGGTGGCGGCCCGCCACCCCGTCGCCACCCCATCGCCACCCCATTCCGCCACCCCTCCACTTCGCAACCGCCTACCTGTAAGCGCTTCTGCGTGATGGCACGCGCGTTGATCTCGGTGGTGCTGTCATGGGCGACGTCGACCTCACGCTGCGCCACCTCGCGACGCAGCACCCCGCGGATCTCGTGCGCGTCTTCGTCGCGGGCGCCAGCGCCTTGGAGGCGCCGCGGTGGCTCGACTCGCAGCTCGCCGCGCGCGAGCGTCGCGTCGACAAGGCCCCGCCGAGGAGCTTCTCGCGCGCCCTGGCGTGCTGTGGCCCGTGTTCGTTCCCTTCGCGGCCGACGCGTCGAAGGCGGGCGTGAAGCGGGCTGTACAGGCAGTTCGCGAGCGGGCACATTCGCTTCAAGAGTTCGCGGACGCGGCCGCGGCGCTCTCCGTGTTTGCGCGGTCGTCGCGCCGCTCTCAAGGTCTTCGCGAGGTCGTCATGGCATTGGTGGAACCCGAGGTCATCAAGAGCAGCAGCATCTTCTTGATGGGCATGGAAGAGGGCATCAAGAAGGGCATCAAGAAGGGCCTCGCGCGCGGTAGGGCCGGGACTCTCCGCGAGGCGATCGCACAGACGCTCACTACGCGTGGCCTCCGGCTCACCGCAGCGCG
>CAISKJ010001570.1 GCA_903885885.1 uncultured delta proteobacterium | reverse complement strand
CCACGCCGCGCACGCACGCGCGCCGCGAGCGCGTGAGGTCGACGGCGGGCGCGCTGGCGTCGCTGCACGGGTCCGTCGTCGCGCCCGCGGGCACCACGACGCGCGCGCGCAGGCCCGGCGCCGCGCCCTCGTAGCGGAGGTTGTACCCGAGGTACCGGATGCGGCTCTCGTCGGCGGTGGCGACGCGCACGCTCAGCGGGTTGGCGCCGTGCACGAGCCGCACGCTCGCGCGAAAGCGCTGTGATTCACCGGGCGCCCCCGTCGCGGTGGCCGTCACCGCGGGCGCGTCGGGGGCCGTCACCGTCACCGTGAGCGGCAGCGCGGCGTCGCGCGTATAGGCTGACAGTACCACCTCGACGAGAGACGTTGTAACGGGCTCGCTCGCGCTCGGCGAGAGCACCTGCGCGACGATGCCCGCCTGCTCGCTCGCGGCCTGCGAGGCGCTCGGGTCGCCGTAGTCGCGCGAGGGCGCGGGGTCGACGCAGGCGCCCGCGAGCGTCACCAGGAGGAGGGTCGGCGCGCGGCTCATCGCAGCCTCCGCGAGACGGCCACGGTGATCTCGCCCTCGCGACCGGCCATCACGAGGAAGCGCAGGCGGTACACGGCGCCCGCTTCGTCTTGCGCGTACACGACGGTCTCTCCGGGGTTGAGGCGCAGCTTCTCGTGGGCGGTGTCGCCCGAGGCCGCGATGTCGGTGCGGCTCACCTTCGTGGCCGGGTCGAGGGTGTCGGCCGAGAAGAAGCCCGGTCGCATGTAGCGGAAGCCGGGCATGGGTCGCGGGTCGCCCATGGCCGCGAAGAACACGTACGGCACGCCGTCGGCGCCGCGGCGGTAGAAGAAGTCGAGCTGGCCGTTGTTGGCGGCGTAGTCGCCGAGCAGCATCGACGAGAGTCGCGAGGCCTGCGACTGGAGCACCGGGCGCACCGCGACGCGAATCTGGGCGGCGGTGAGCCCCACGGGGATGCCCGTGAGCGTGAAGGCCACGTTGGCGTTGCCCTCGGCGATGGTGCTCACGCTGCCGCCGGCCACCACACGGTGCAGGGCGCGCTGGCCGACCTCGTTCACGAGCTCCCACACGTACTGCGGCGCGGGCGGCGAGCCGATGCCGAAGAGGGTGAAGAACTCGGTCCACCCCGGCGGGTTGCCGTCTTGTCCCACGCGGATGCGCGCGGCGCCGAGCACGTACGAGAGCGTGTTGCGCAGC
This sequence comes from uncultured delta proteobacterium, assembly GCA_903885885.1. Lineage (GTDB taxonomy): Bacteria > Myxococcota_A > Polyangia > Polyangiales > CAISKJ01. The sequence goes on along the minus strand of CAISKJ010001570.1, from coordinate 4,330 downwards.
GCGCTGTACTCGGTGAGCGCGGCGCTCCCCACGATGTGCTCGAGCTCGTAGCGCGGCGTCGACCACACGTACGCGGTGCCGCGCGGCGTGGCGGGCGTGTTGGCCTGGCAGCCGGCGCCCGTGCAGGCGCTGATGTACGCGGGGTTCTCGTTGACGCGGAAGCGCATGTCGACGGTGGGCGTGGGCGTGAGGCCCTGCACGTCGAAGCGCGTGGGGTTGGTGAAGTCGAACTCGAGCACGTCGTTGAAGGTGGGCCCCACGCGGTCGACCACGGTGGCCATGTAGTCTTTGCCGCGCGCGAGCTGCAGGCCGTCGAGCCAGCGGAGGTTGCTGTCGGCCACGATGAGCATGCGAAAGCCGGGGCCGAACACCACGCTGCGCGGCGGCGACGAGGGGTCGAGCACGCCCGGGTGCGCGCCCGCCGGGCCGAAGCGCGCGCTCAGCGGCGTGAGGTCGTTCATCGCGTCGTAGAGGGTGATCGGCAGCGTGCCGTCGGCGGGCACCGCGGGGTGCGAGAGCATCCACCGCGTGCGGAGCGCGGTCACCACGCTCGCCGTCGACACGATCTCGCGCGTGCGAGCGATCATGAGGGTGTCGGCGAGAATCTGGCTGAAGCCGCCGCCGAGGCGCAGCGCGTCGGCGATGCCCCGGAGCTGCGCGATGCTCGTGCCCGTCACGTCGACGTTGGCCGACGTCATGGTGAGCAATCGCACGAGCGCGAACTCCGGCGACGACTGCCAGCGCCCGTCGGCGCCGCGAAAGGTCTGCCCCAGCGGCGTGAGCGAGCAGTCGAAGCCCGGGTCGGCGCGGTCGAGGCGCCAGCCCGTGCCGCAGGCCGTCTTCACCGCGTCGAGGGCGTTGGTGAGCAGCGGCCCCGGGTCGAGGCGCAGGAGCGTGGTCTCCTGCTGAATGTTCGCGGCGATCACGGCGTTGACGCCCGCGCGGTCGAGCGAGAGCGTCACCGTGGGCGTCGGGTCGCCGTCGTGGAGGCGCAGCGGGTAGGCGGTCTCGTCGCTCCACGCGGGCATGAAGGCGTTGGTGATGTTCACCGTCGCCGTGGTCGCGAGGCCCGCCGCGTCGATGGCGCGCGCTTGCAGCACCACGGCCCCGACGGGCACGGGCACCGCCGCGCTCCACGTCGCGAGGCCGTCGGCGCTCTGCGCGACGAACCACTCGCCCCACGCGGGCTCCGTCGCGCCCGCGGCCATCGCGCCCGCGCGCACCTTCACCTCGCGCATGGCGCTGTTGTCCGACGCGGTGCCCGTCGCCGTGAGCCGATCGACGGCCACGCGGTCGCCCATGCGCGGGCTCGTGATGGCCACCGCGGGCGCGACGCGGTCGATCTCGGCGCGGCTCTGGATGCGCACCGTGGCCTCGCCGCGGCCGCCGCGCGCGTCGAAGGCCGTGAAGGTAAACGTGTTCACCATGCCCGGGTCGAGCGGGACGAGCCGCGCCCAGCTCGCGAAGAAATCGTCGGTCTGCACCGGACGCTCGTCGATGAGCTCGCCGTTGCGGCGCACCTCCATGCGCACCACGCCGCGGTCGTCGGTGGCGGCGCCGCGCACGAGCGCGAGCGACGTGAGCGACGTGCTGTTGTCGGCGGGGCTGTCGATGCGCACCACGGGCGACGCGGTGTCGGCGGGCCCCCCCGTACGCGTGGCGCGAACACGCGCGGCGGCGGCGCTGCGTCGCCCGGTGTTGTCGATCGCGACGGCCTCGATGGTGAACTCGCCGTACGGGATCGCCGCATCGAGCTGCCAGTCGACGAAGCCGTTGGCGGTGGTCGCGAGCACGGCCGCGTTCGAAGCGACGCGCACCTCGACGGCGGCCACACCGGCGCCCGAGCGCGCGCGGCCGGTGATCACCAGGCGCGCTGCGGTGAGCGCCGCGCCCTCCGTCGGCGTGGTGATCGAGACCGTGGGCGCCATCGGGTCGGTGGGCGGCAGCGCGACGTCGGCGCCGTCGACGGCGCGGGACCCGTCAACGGCGGCGTCGGGCGCGCGCCACGACGACCCGGGGAGGTCGATCGAGCGCGCGCACGCGGCGAAGAGCGGCGCGGCGAGCGCGATCAGGCGCGGTGGGGTGATGCGCATGCGTAGGTCCGTTGCGTCGAGGGCGGAGTCCGTCCTGACGGGGCCCCCAACGGCGCGATCATAGGCGCACTCTTCGGGTTCTCGAAGCGCGTCGCGGGCCTGATACACGGTGATTTCGCGTCGAGCGGGCGCGATCTCGCGATTTCACGGGAGAAGCGAAGCGAACCTGCGATACGGTCCCGCCCCGCGCGCGGGGTCCGCACCCTCGCGTGGTAGACCTCACGCGCGCTCCCTCTGGTTTGGCCCCCGTTGGCGACCGGCGCGACGCGCGCTCCGTCACCTCCCCGACCATCTCCATCGACAGCATCGCAGTGACGGCCCGCAGCGGGTCGCCCGAAGAGGAACACGACTGTGGACGTTTTGACCGCTCTGAGCAATCAGTCTGACTACTCGCGCAACCAGCTCCAGGTGATCATCAGCGCCTGGATCATGACGGGCCTCACCGAGAAGAAGGCCAAGATCTCTCTCCACGACGGCGACGTCGCGGAAGAAGACTACGACAAGCGGTCCCTCTACTCGCTGCTTTACGCCCTCTACCGCTCGATGGGCGAAGTGCGCGACGAGCACGGCACCCGCTACGAGTTCACGTTCAACACCTGGGGCTACACCTGGCCCGAGGCATGGGGCCCGGCGCCCACGACCGCAAGCGACCCCCAGCGCTTCGGCCGCAACGCCTACACCGGCCTCTACCACTTCGACGCGGTGAAGAAGTACCTCGCCGAGCGCGACGGCAAGGTGCACATCACCGAGCTCGGCTGCGGCACCGGCGCGGGCGCCCACCACGTGACCAAGAACGTGCTGCCCAACTGTACCTACGAGGCCGTCGACATGCAGCAGGCGGCCATTCGCACCTGCCACCGCAAGTTCGTGGGCGAGCTCAACGGGCGCCTCAAGGCCACGTGCTCCGACGCCACGCTGCTCCCGCGCCCCACGGAGAGCTGCGACTTCATCGCCGTGAACGAGACGCACGTCACCGAGTACTCGGGCGTGGTCACCGACGAAGACGAACGCTTCTTCCGCAAGGCGTACAAGCTGCTCAAGCCCGGCGGGTTCATCGTGTGGGGCAACGCGATCCCCGACCCCACGTGGAACGAGTGCTTCAAGTACCTCACCCGCAACGGCTTCACGCTCCGCGAAGAGTGCGACGTGACCGCCGAGGCCGTGCAGGCCCGCGACGAGGACAAGGCCCGCATCGACGTGTACGTCGACCAGATCGTCGAGGCCTTCCACGGGTTTCGCATCCCCGTGCTCGGCGCCCGCAAGCGCATGGAGGCCGAGGTCGCGCTGAAGAACTTCGCGCGCAACCCCGGCACCCGCCTCTACCAGAACATGGTCGATCGCTCGGACACGTACCGCGTCGTCCTCCTCGAGAAGACGAGCTGAACGCTCCCGCTCAGGGCGCTCCGGGCGGGGGAATGGGCACCATCCCCTGCCCGGGGAACACGGGCTGCGCCACGCGGTCGGGCAGCGCGTCGAGGGTGACGTCGTAGCTCACCGGCTGCCCCTCCCGAAGAAGCTCCACATGCGCGCGGTGGCCTACGCCCGCCGACGATGCGAGCCACGGAAGCTGCGTCGGATCGACGATCTCGTGGCCGTCGAAGCGCCGAATCACGTCGCCCGGACGAATGCCCGCGCGCGCCGCCGGAGAGCCGTCGACCACCTCGCGCACGAGCGCGCCGCGCGTGTCGGGCAGGCGCATGAACTCGAGCATCTGGTCGGTGACCTCGCCCGGCGTGATGCCCAGCCACGAGCGCACCGCGCGGCCGTACTGCCGAAGCTGCGGCAGCACCGTGCGCGCCATGTTGATCGGAATGGCGAAGCCGACGCCCTGCGCGTCGCGGCGCACGGCCACGTTGATGCCCACCACCTCGCCCGCGAGGTTGAGCAGCGGCCCGCCCGAGTTGCCGGGGTTGATGCTCGCGTCGGTCTGCAGAAGGTTGCCGAAGTTGCCTTCGCCCAGATCGACCTCGCGCCCCGTGCGGCCCGTAGCGCTCACGATGCCCGCGGTCACCGTCTGCGAGAGGCCGTAGGGGTTGCCGATGGCCATCACCCAGTCGCCCACCTCGGTGCGGTCGCTGTCGCCGAGGCGCGCGGGCTGCAGTCGAACCCCGTTGGCCTTCACGCGCAAGAGGGCCACGTCGAGGCGCGGGTCGCGACCGATGACGCTGGCCTCGAACGATCGACCGTCGTCGAGCTGCACCTGAATGAACTCGGCGCCCTCGATCACGTGGTTGTTG
>CAISKJ010001569.1 GCA_903885885.1 uncultured delta proteobacterium | reverse complement strand
TCGCCGTCACCGGCACCATGAGCATCACGTCGATTCTGTTCTACCAGCTCACGCGCCAGTGGCGCTGGCCCCTGTGGCGCAGCGTCGCGCTCGTCGCGCTGTTCCTCGTGTTCGACCTCGCGTTCCTCGCGGCCAACGCCGTGAAGATCGAAGAGGGCGGGTGGTTCCCCCTCGTGGTCGCGGGCGGCGTCTTCGCCATGATGACCACGTGGAAGACGGGCCGCCGCTCGCTCGGCAGCCACATTCTCGCCAACACGCTCCCGATGGAGCTCTTCATGAGCGACGTGGCCGCCACGAAGCCGCACCGCGTGGCCGGCACGGCCGTGTTCATGACCTCGAACCCCGAGGGCGCGCCGCCCGTTCTCTTGCACCACGTGAAGCACAACAAGGTGCTCCACGAGAAGGTGATCATCCTCTCGGTGCAGACGCGGCACGTCCCCGAGGTGCGCGGCTCCGAGCGCATTCAAGTGAAGGAGCTCGGCGAGGGCTTCTGGCAGGTGATCGCCTCCTACGGCTTCATGGAGATGCCCAACGTCGTCGACGCCCTGCGCGCGTGCGCGCCCCTCGGGCTCACCATCGACCCGCAGGGCGCGAGCTTCTACCTCGGCCGCGAGACGCTGCTCACCACCGGGCGCGCGGGCATGGCGCGCTGGCGCAAGGTGCTGTTCGCGTTCCTGTCACGCAACGCGCGACCGGCGAACATGTTCTTCTCCATCCCGCCCAACCGCGTGGTCGAATTGGGCACGCAGATCGAGCTTTAGCGCGCTCGCCCCCATCGTCACGGGGCCATCGGTGGGTGTAGAACGCGCCCACCGAAATGACTTCACCGCGATCCCTTCGGCTCCCGCTGCTCCTCGCCCTCGCGTCGAGCGTGTTCGCTCTGGGCTGTCCCGACACCGGCAACGGCGGCGCGGGCGACGTACCGCCCACCGGCGACACCCCCACGATGGACGTCGACCCCGACGCCGCGCCCGACGCCACGCCCGACGCCGCGACCGACGCCGCGACCGACGGCGCGACCGACGCGACCGACGGCGCGACCCCCGGGGGTCCGCGCATCACGCGCTGTGCGGGCGACGCGCTCCCGGCCCCCGCGGGCAGCGTGTGCACGGTCACCCCGGGCACCGCGGGCACGCTCCTCACGGGCGACGTGCTCACCCCCGGCGAGGTGTTTCGCGGCGGCCAGGTGCTCGTCGACGCGACGGGCGTCATCCGCTGCGTGGGCTGCGACTGCGCGAGCGCCCCCGGCGCCGCCGACGCCGCGCGCGTCACGTGCCCCGACGGCGTCATCTCGCCGGGCCTCATCAACACCCACGACCACATGACGTACGCGCAGAACCTGCCGTACACCCGCACCGCCGAGCGCTACGAGCACCGCCACGACTGGCGCACCGGCGCCCGCGGCCACACGCGGCTCAGCTCCGCGGGCTCGGCCACCAACGACCAGATGGCGTGGGGCGAGCTGCGCTTCATCATGGGCGGCGGCACGAGCGTCAACGGCTCCGGCGGCACCAGCGGGTTCATGCGCAACCTCGACCGCGCGTCGTCGCTCGAGGGCCTCAACCAGCCCGCCGTGCGCTACGAGACCTTTCCCCTCGGCGACAGCAACGGCGCGACGCGCACCATGGGC
>CAISKJ010001568.1 GCA_903885885.1 uncultured delta proteobacterium | reverse complement strand
CGCCGCGCAGGAGCTCCATCGCGAGGAAGGGGCGCCCCTTGTGCTCGCCGAGCTCGACGTAGCCCACGATGTTGGGGTGCTTGAGCAGCGCCACGGCCTGCGCCTCGCGCAGGAACCGCAGGGCCACCTCGTGGTTGTCGGACACCTCGGCGCGCAGCACCTTGAGGGCCACGCGCTGCGCGTGCGTCGGCTTCTCGGCCTCGTACACCATGCCGAAGCCGCCTTCGCCCAGCAGGCGCACGATGCGGAAGCCCGCGAACTCGAACCCCGATGGAAGGGCTACTTCTACCGCAGACATCGGTGCCTCGATCGCTCCCCTTGCGAAGCCAGACGCAAGTACCGTCACCCTACACCGGGGCCGCGCCACCCGTCGCCTTTGCGGCGCATCTGACCGCGCAATGGACTTCGATTGCGTGGTGGTGGGTGCGGGCTTTGGCGGACTTGGCGCCGCGCTGACGCTCGCCGAAGGCGGAGCGCGCGTGGCGCTGTGCGAGGCGCTCAAGTACCCCGGCGGCTGCGCGAGCACGTTCACCCGTCAGGGCTGGCGCTTCGAGTCGGGGGCGACGCTCTTCTCGGGCTTCGACGCGGGGCAGCTCTTCGACCGATGGATCACCGCGCACTCCCTCGCCGTGGAGACGCGCGTGCTCGACCCGATGGTGGAGCTGCGCGCGGGCGCGCTGCGGCTCGCCGTGCCGCCCTCGCGCGAGGGGCTCATCGCGCAGCTGTGCGCGCTGCCGGCGGCGCCCGTCGAGCGCCTGCGCGCCTTCTTCGCAACGCAGCGCGCGGTGGCCGACACGCTGTGGGCCCTCTTCGACGACCCCGAGATGCTCCCGCCCTTCGACCTGCGCGCCCTCGGTCGCCACGCGCTGCGCGCGCCTCGCTACGCCGCGCTGCTCCCGTGGCTCGGGCGCCCCCTCGCGGCGGTGCTCGCGCGCCACGAGCTCACGCACTTCGAGCCCCTGCGCGTGTACCTCGACGCGCTCTGCCAGATCACCGTGCAGGTGGGCGTCGACGAGGCCGAGGCGTGCTTCGCCCTCTCGGCCACCGACTACTGCTTCCGCGGTACGCGGCACGTCCACGGCGGCATCGGCGCGCTCGCGTCGGCCCTCACCGACGCCCTCGCGCGCATGGGCGCCGAGGTGCGCATGAGCGACGCCGTGCGGTCGATCACGCGCGACGGCGACGCGTGGGTGGTGCGCACCCGCAAGGGCGAGCTGCGCGCCCGCACCGTGGTGGCCAACGTGCTGCCGCAGAGCCTCGCGGCGCTCGCGCCGGCGCTTCGATCGCCGCGGCTGACGGCCCTCGCGGCGCGCGTGGAGGACGGCTGGGGCGCCGCGATGCTCTACGGCGGCGACGCGCGCGCCGCGCCGCTGCGCGAGCACGCGCACCACCTCGAGCTGGTGGGCGATGTGGCGCAGCCCTTCGTCGAGGGCAACCACGTGTTCGTGTCGGTGAGCGGCCTCGACGAGCCCGAGCGCGCGCCGGGCGGGGCGCGCACGGTCACGGCCTCGACGCACGTTCCGATGCGCGCGCTGGTGGGGCGCGACCTCGACGCGCAGGGGCGCTACGTCGCCGAGGTTCAGCGTCGCATGATGGCGCTCATCGAGGCGCAGGCGCCCGAGCTCGCGGGCCACGTGGTGCATCGGATGACGGCGTCGCCGCGCACCTTCGAGCGCTTCACGGGGCGCTTTCGGGGCTACGTGGGCGGCGTTCCGCGCCGGGCGGGGCTGCACAACTACGAGGGCATCTGGCCCGCGCCCGTGGCGCCGGGGCTCTACCTCGTGGGCGACTCGGTGTTTCCGGGGCAGAGCACGCTGGCGACGGCGATCGGCGGGCAGCGCGTGGCGCGGAAGATCCTCGCGGGGTTGAGCGCTGCACACGCTGCGGGTTGATGCCCGCGGGGCTCAGTAGTGCACGCCGGAGGCGATCTCGTCGGCGCGGGGGAAGCCGCTGCCCTGCCACTGGGCGTCGAGCGCGTCCATCGTGGCGCGCCAGCGCTGGGCGGCGGCGCGCTCGTCGGGGTGGCTGAACTCGTAGCTCACGTCGCGGAGCGAGGTGATCACGGCGGGGCGAAAGAACATCGCGTGGGCGAGGCGCGCGCGGAACGAGTCTTCGGGCGTGACGAGGCTGTCGAGGTCGTAGGCGGGGGCCGAGCCCTCATGGGGAAAGGGCTTGCGGAGGCGCCAGGGCATCTTCTCGAGGGCGATGTTGGCGAAGCTGTGGTGGTCGGCGGTGTGAAACGTCGTCACGCACGCGAGGTAGGTGGCGACGGCGCGCGGGAGGGCGTCGCCCTCGGCGATGGCGGCGCCGTCGGGGAAGCCCGGGAGCCAGCCCGCGATGTGGTCGGCCCAGGCGCGCACGAGGGGGTCGCTCGCGTCGACGCGCGCGAGGGCCTCGGCGGCGAAGCGCTCCCACGCGTCGCGCCAGGCGCGGCGGTAGCGGCCGTACGCGACGTGCTCGCCGACGAACTCGTCGCCGAAGCGGTACGCGCCCCACGCGCTGTTGCCCTCGACGCCCTGGTGCCCCGTGGCCACGAGGTCGTGCATGCCCTCGGAGCGGTAGGGGAAGCCGTTGAAGATCTCGCGCTGCGAGTCGTGGATCGACGAGCGGCGGTGGTGAATCACCGCCTCGTGGAGCCCGAGGGTGAAGCGCGTGTGCGGCGCGATGAGCTGGTAGATCGGGTGCGTCGCGGGCAGCGCCGAGCGCGTAACGGCGTTGATGACGTCGGCGGGGAAGTGGATGCGCGGGTGCGACGCGGTGACGAGGCGGGTCTGCGCGGCGAGGAGGGCGAAGCACTTCGCGAGGGCCCAGGTGTCGCCGTCGGCGGGGGTGACGACGCGGCGGCCGACGCGCAGCGCGGGCACCGTCCAGCGGTTCTCGACGCGCTGCACGAGCACCACGACGGGCTCGGCGTGCATGCCAGGGAGGAGGTGCTCGGCGGGGCACACGGAGAAGTCCATGCGGCAGTAGGAGGCGTCGGGCGCGAGCACCGCGGCGAAGTCGGCGCGGGTGGCGTCGTCGAGGTCGGGGCACACGAACTGACCGAAGCTCGTCTCGGTGAGAATGTGCGTGAACTCGGCGTCGTCGACGCCCACGAGGCGGCCGCGCTGGAGGGCGTGCAGGGCCGCGCCGGGCACCTCGGAGACGAGCTGCCCGAGGTAGCGCGAGACGATGTACCGGACGTGATCGCGGCGGTCTTCGGCGGGCACGTTGAGCACCGGCGCGTAGAAGCGCGGGTCTACGGCGGCGGCCTGCGGCCAGGGGCCGGTGATGCCCTCGGGGGGCGTCACGGCGGGGGCCGGGAAGCGCCCGGCGCCCCAGGGCATCTTCTCGACGACGGGTGCGTCGGCCCACGACGAGGGGGCGCGGTCGAGCACGCCGGCCCAGAGGAGGGCCTCGTGGAGCGCGGGCACGCGCACGGCGCCGAACACGTTGAGGCGCGCGGTGAGCGCCCCGAGGCTGCGCGAGGTTTCGCGCGAGCGACGCTGCCACGTTTGCACCACGCGCTGGATGCTGCGCGACGACGGGAGGGGAGACACCGAACGCCCTGCGACCATGAGAGTCCTCCTGCCGGCGGCGCGTAACCCATCGCGCTGTGCCCGGCGGAGGTGTTGATCGCACGACGCCCCGCGCGCCGACGATGACACGCGATATCATGGCCGCGCCGATGAGCATCTTCGACCGCTTCAGTCGCCGCGCGCCCGACCCCGCCCCTCGCGCCGAGGGCATCGGCGAAGAGCGCCTCGCGGGCTCGCTCGCCATCAGCGTTCTCGCCGTCGAGGATCCGTACGTGTGCGACGCGAAGAGCCACAGCAGCTCGGAGGCCTACAAGCGCGGCGACGAGCGCCTCGTCGCGTTCGACGTGCGCATTCGCAACACCGCGACGGGCGCGGAGCCTCCGTCGGTGAGCGCGAGCAAGTTTCACCTCTTCGACGACGCCGACTACGTCACCGAGTCGATCGGGCGCGACGCCCGCGCGCGCACGCCGCTGCTGGTCGAGACCTTCGTCGCGCCCGGCGCGACCGTGCGGGGGTGGGTCACCTTCGCGCTATCGTGGGAGCGTCGCCCCGCGCGGCTGCAGTTCTTCTCGGGCTACCTGAGCGCGCAGGTGGCGTCGTTCGCGCTGCCGATGTGCGACGCGGCCGAGCAGGCGAGGCGTCGCGACGCGGTGGT
>CAISKJ010001567.1 GCA_903885885.1 uncultured delta proteobacterium | reverse complement strand
GTCGCGCGCGTAGCCCTTCGCGGGCCAGAAGTTGTACGCGCTGAGGTTGGCCACGGGCACGAGCGACACGTCGCGCGTGAGGTCTTCGGTGCGCGCGTGCTCGGCGAGCTCGCGCTTGAGCGTGTCGTTCTGCTGGTTCGAATCGCGGTCTTCGTAGAGAATGATCACTACGCGGCCGAGGTAGTCGCGCAGCCTGCGGGTGGCGCCTGCGGTGCTCTCGAGCGAGAAGTCGGGGGCGCGCGGGAGGCCCACCGCCGTGGCCAGCGAGGGGGCCGCCGGGGCGACCGCCGGGGCCTGCGAGGGAGCCTGCGAGGGAGCCTGTGAGGGAGCCTGCGCGGGGGTTGGCGTGGGCGGGTCGCCCGCGGCGCGCGAGGTCGCGAGGCACAGCGCGAGCGCGAGGGTGCGTCGGGTCATGGGGGTGAATCTCTCAGAGGCTCGCGGCGGTGTCTTCGTCGTCGAGGGCGTCTTCGCGGTCGCGCTGGGCGACGCGCTCGCGCAGGGCGCGCTCGATCTGGGGGCGGGCCGCGGCGAGGTCGCCTTCGATCACGATGGCCCCGCGGGCCGCGAGGCGCTCGGCGATGGAGGCCGCGCCGAGGCCGCCCACGAACCACGGGGTGCCCTCGCACGCGCGGGCGTAGGCGTCGACGAGCGCGTCGGCGTTGTCGCCGTGCATGGGCGTCGAGAGCGAGAGGCACACGCCGGTGGGGTTCATCTGTCGCACGGCGTCGGCGATGGCCTGCGGCGGGGTGCGCACTCCGAGGGTGACGGTGCTGATGCCCCACGAGGCCAGGCGCAGCGCGACGCCGTGGACGGGCAGCACGTGGTCTTCCTCGGCGAAGCACGCGAGGAGCACCACCTGCGTCGAGTTGTCGGGGTTGGTGAGGCGCACCATCGCGCGCACGGTGTCGCCCACCGCGGTGGTGGCGATGTGCTCCTGCGCGATGGAGAGCTCGCCGCGGTGCCACAGCTCGCCCACGCGGCGCATCACGGGCGAGAACACCCGTTCGAATACAACGGTGGCGGCGCCGAGGTACTGCGCCCGCGCCACCTCGCGCTCGACCGAGCGGGCGTCGAAGGCGTGGATGGCGTCGAGGATGCGACGCGCCGCGACCTCGTACGGGTCGCCGTCGGCCCCCATGAGGGTCGCCGCGCCGTCTTCGCTGGCCTTCACCATGCGAGCGGCCTCGGCGATGGACATGCCGTTCGCGCACAGGTCGCGCAGTCGGCGCACCATGGCCACGTCGTGATCGCTGTAGAGCCGATACGCCGACGCGGTGCGCGCGGGCGTCGGGATGCCGTACCGCCGCTCCCACGCGCGCAGCGTAGGGGCAGGAACGGCCGTGAGCTCAGAGACTACCTGGATTCGAAACCGACCGTTCGCTTCGCTCATGAGTGGTGTACGCAGTGTGATGAAACCAGAACGTCGATCGTTGCATCGTTGGTGGGTGCAAAGTCTCGGTTTGGTCGCAGACGGTACGATGGCAGGAGTTAGACGACGTGCATGACGTAGAGACGAGGCCCCACGCGGTCGTGATCGGCAGCGGTTTCGGGGGGCTCGCAGCGGCGGTTCGCCTCGGGGCGCGAGGCTATCGGGTGACGGTGCTCGAGCGGCACCCGCACGTGGG
>CAISKJ010001566.1 GCA_903885885.1 uncultured delta proteobacterium | reverse complement strand
TCGCGCTCGCCGAGCGGGCGGGCGCTCCCGTGGTGGGGATCCTCGACGCGACGGGGGCGCGCGTCGACGAGGGCCTCGCGGGCCTCGGCGCGTACGCCGACGTGCTGCGCGGTCTCTCGCGCGCGCAGACGCTCCAGATCGCCGTGGTGGTGGGCCCCTGCGTGGGCCTCGCGGCGCTCGCGCCGCCGCTCGCCGACGTGGTGCTCATGGTCGACGGGGCGGGCCGCGCGATGCTGAACGGCGCCGTGGCGGCCGAGGCCGTGACGGGGGTCGCGTGCACCGACGACGAGCTCGGGGGCGCCGCCGTTCACGCCGCGCGCACGGGCCTGGCGCACCTCACGGCGCCGAGCGCGGCCGCGTGCGTCGAGGCGGCGCGGGGGCTCCTCGCGCTGCTTCCCGCGCGTCGCGAGGCGCGCGCGATGCGGGTGAGCACGGGTGACGCGGCCGCGCGCGAGGCCCCGTCGCTCGACGCCATCGTGGGCCGCGCGCGGGGCCGCTACGACGTGCGCGACGTGATCGCGCCGGTGGTCGACGAGGGCGGCTTCGTGGAGCTGCACGCGCGCTACGCCCCCAACGTGGTGTGCGCCCTCGCGCGCCTCGACGGTCGCCTGGTGGGCGTCGTGGCGAACCAGCCCGCCGTGCTCGCGGGGTGCCTCGACGCGGAGGCGTGCGCCAAGGCGTCGCGCTTTGTAAGTTTTTGTAATCGCATGGGAATCTCGCTGGTCACGCTCGTCGATACGCCGGGCTTTCTGCCCGGCGACGACCAGGAGCACGGGGGCATCGTCGCGCGCGCGGCGGGCCTCTTGCGGGCCTACGCGACGGCGACGGTTCCGCGGGTCACGGTGGTGCTGCGCCGGGCCTACGGGGGCGCCTACGCGGCGCTCGGGTCGCGCATGGCGGGCGCCGACGTGTGCCTCGCGTGGCCGCAGTGCGAGGTGGCCGTGACGAGCGCCGACGGGGCCGTGAGCGCGCTCTACGCCGACGAGATCGGGCGGGCGCAGGACCCCGCGGCGGAGCGGGCTGCGCGCCTCGACGCGTGGCGCCGCGCGCACCTCGACCCGCAGCGCGCGGTGGAGGCCGGTCACGTCGACGCGGTGATCGCGCCGCGCGCGACGCGGAGGCACGTGGGCGAGGCCCTGGCGCTCTTCGACCGCGATCAGTCTTGAAGGGCGCGGTCGACTTCGTCTTGATGGTAGCCGACGAGCATGCGGTCGCGCACCGAGAGGATGGGGATGCCCCCCGTGGCGATGTTGGCGGCGCGCGCGCGGGTGACCATTTCGTCGTAGGCGTCGGGGTCGCGCTCGACGTCGCGGAAGCGCACGGGGATGTTGCGGCTGCGCAGATAGTCGAGGGCCGCGCGCGTGTGCTGACACCAGTGCGTGCCGTAGACGATCACGGGCGCCTCGGCCGACACGGGGGCCCCCGCGGGGGCGATGGGCGGCAGGGACGCCCGACACGCGGCGAGCGAGGTCAACAGTACGAGCCCGACGAGGAGAGACCGCATCTCGCGCCGATGCCTACCACAGTTGCCCGCGCCGCGTGAACGGCCCCCACGGCGCGTATTGAAGCCGCGCTCCGCGGCGTGATAGACCGAGCGGAAGATGATGAGGTCGCGTGCGGTCGCGTGGGGGCTGTGCTTCGTGGGCCTCGCGGCGCAGGGGTGCACGCGGCCGCGCACCGAGATCGTGGTGACGGTGCGGTCTGATTTCGACCCCGGCTCGCTGCGCGCGCTCACGGTGACGGTGCGTCGCAACGGGCCGACGGGGGCGCTGCTCAAAGACGAGTCCGAGGCGCTCGGCGGTGGGGCTGCGCAGTGGCAGCTGCCGCTCGCGTTCGGACTGGTTGCGGCCGACCCCGACGCGCTCACGCCCGTGTGGGTCGAGGTGCTCGGGTGCGCGACGGCGGCGCGCTGCAACCGCAACGACGCGGTGGTCGCGCAGCGCGCGGTGGTGAGCTTTCGCGCGGGCGAGACGCTGGGGCTCGAGATGCTCCTCGCGGCGAGCTGCCGCGGCGTGGCGTGCACCGAGGTCGAGCGCTGCGTTCCCAACGCGCGGCGCTGCGAGGCGGCCGAGCGCGCGGGCGCAGACCTGCGCCCGTTCTCGGGCAACGCGGTGCCCCCGACGGACGCGGCGTTCTTCGACGGCGCCGTCGATCTGCCCGCGGTGACCGACGCGCCCGCCGATGCGACCCTCGACGCGCCCGCCGTGCCCGACGTGCCCGACGCGGGCGATGTGATCGACGCGAGCGACGTGAACGATGTGGGCGACACCCCCGTCGCGGTCGACGCCCTCGATGCGAGCGATGTGAGCGACGCCGCGCGCTGCGATGGCGGCCCCTGCGCGCCCTCGCAGCGGAGCTGCGCCGACCCCGCGACGCCCGGCTGCGGCGTGGTGCTCCTCGCGGGTGGAACCTTCGCCCTCGGCGCCGCGACGGAGTGCGCGACGGCCTCGTCGGCGACGTGCGCGGTGGGCGCGTCGCCGCCCGTGCGCGACGTGACGGTGAGCCCCTTCGCGTTCGACGCGCACGAGGTCACGGTGGCCCGCTTTCGCGCGTACTGGTCGGTGCGCGGCGCCGACATCGCCGCGGTGCGCGCGCGCCCCATCGCGTACCCCAACGGCACAGCCATCGCGTGGGGGGCCGCGTCGCGCGAGCCCACCGTGGGCACCGCGATGTACAACTGGTCGACGAGCGCCGCGATGCGCGAGGCGCACCCGATCAACGGCGTCGACTGGTGGACGGCGCAGGAGTTCTGCGTGTGGGACGGCGGCCGCCTGCCCACCGAGGCCGAGTGGGAGTTCGCGGCGCGGTGGCGCGCGGTGTCGGAGCCCGGCGCGGCCGTCGGGCGGCTCTATCCCTGGGGCGACACGGAGCCCACTGTGATGTGCGATCGCGCGCGCTGGGTGGGCTTCAACTGCATGGGCGACGACGGCGCCGCGACCCGCCGCGTGGGGAGCTTCGCCGCGACGGGCGGCCTCTACGACCTCGCGGGCAACGTCGCCGAGCTCACCGCCGATCGCTTCACGGCCTACGGCGTCGCGCCCTGCTGGGGCGCTGCGGCCCTGCGCGACCCGCTGTGTGCAATGGGCAGCGCAACGATCACCGTGCGGGGCGGCTCGTACCTCGATGACGTGACCCTGCAGCGCTCGGCTTCGCGCGCGCAGTCGGCCGACATGACCGCGAGCCCGCGCGTGGGCTTTCGGTGCGCGCGGGCGGCGCCGTAGCGCGAGAGCGGATGCGTGCTTCCCACGGTTGTTGCGCGTGTGCGAGACTGCGCGCGCGATGTTGGTCGAAGACAACGCCGACGACGCGGGCACCCTGGTCGGGCAGACGCTCGGCGGCGGCAAGTATCGCGTCGATCGCCTGCTGGGATCGGGCGGCTACGGCGAGGTGTACGAGGCCACGAACCTCAACACCGGGCGCCGCGTGGCCATCAAGGCCCTGCACGCCCACCTCGTGCGCAACGCGGGCGTGTGGCAGCGCTTTCGGCAGGAGGCGCAGGCGGCCACGAAGGTCGTTCACGAGAACGTGATCGACGTGTTCGACCTCGACTTCGACGCCGAGAAGAACCGCCCCTTCATCGTGCAGGAGTTTCTCTCGGGCGAGCCCCTCTCCGATCGGCTCGACAACCTGCCGGGGCAGCGGCTGACGCCCCTCGAGGCGATGCGCATCGCCATCCCCGTGATGGACGCGCTCGCGGCCGCGCACGCCTCGGGCATTATTCACCGCGACCTCAAGCCCGAGAACATCTTTCTCACGGCCGACCGCCTCGGGCGCGAGGTGCCCAAGGTGATCGATTTTGGCATCGCGAAGCTCGTCGACAACAGCCCCGAAGGGGCTTCGAACAGCACGCGCACGGGCATGCTGCTGGGCACGCCGGCGTACATGTCGCCCGAGCAGGCCATGGGCGACGTGACCCTCATCGACGCGCAGAGCGACGTGTGGGCCATGGGCGTGGTGCTCTACGAGATGCTCTCGGGCAGGCTCCCCTACGAGGCCGAGAACAGCACCATCACCCTGGGGATGATCCAGTTTCGCGAGCCCGTGAAGCTCGCGCAGCGCGACCCCTCGCTGCCCGCCGACGTGATGGCCGTCGTCGACCTCGCGCTCACGCGCGACCGCGCGGCGCGCTTCGCCTCGATGCAGGCCTTCCTCGACGCGCTGCTCACCACCAACGTGTGCCGCGACGAGGGCCTCGTGTCGCCGTCGCGCCCGTCGTTTCCCATCGACCGCGGCCCCCCGGTGCGCCCGCCGCGCCTCGCGTCGCTCGTCGAGGTGCAGGCGGTGCCGTCGGGCGACGCC
>CAISKJ010001565.1 GCA_903885885.1 uncultured delta proteobacterium | reverse complement strand
CGCGCGCGGCGAACGGCTCGCTCGTGACGCGCCACCAGACTACGCCGGTCAAGGCCCACTCGCGCGCGCCCACGGATCGTTCGTCCACGTTTCGCAAAGATGCGGCAAGACAGGGCGTCCGCGCCGGTCGCCGCGATTGGGTGTCGAAGGGCGTTGCGCTCGCGTAGGCGCTCGTCAGATCGTTGGGGTCCTATGCGCAAGACCGCCGCGAGGGCCCCACGATGGTGAGCAGCAACCAGGCGCCGAGCGTTACGCCGCGGCGACCCGACGGCGACGACTCCGTCGACGACCGGGCGCGCGCCGACGTGCGTCGCGTGCTCGACGCTGCGCAAGACGGCATGGGCATCGTGCGTGAGGGGCGCTGGTTGATGGTCAACCCCGCCCTGGCGCGCCAGCTCGGCGCCGGGTCGCCCGACGCGCTCGCGGGCGTCGAGGTGCTCCCCGGCGTACACGCGGCCGACCGCGACGTGGCCGACCTGCGCCTCCGGAGCGTGCGCGCATCGCACGGCCTGAGCCCCGGCGTCTTGCGCTTCGTGCGGCTCGACGGGAGCTCGGTGGCACTGGAGGTCTCGCTCACCTCGGTCGAGGGCATCGAGGGCCTCGGGGCCGTGCTCCTCGTCACGCGCGACCTCACCGAGCGTCGGCGGCTCTTCAGCCGCCTCGTCGCCGCCGACCGCGGCGCCGCGCTGGGCACCCTCGCGGCGAGCATCGCGCACGGCATCAACACGCCGCTGGCGCAGGTGTACGGCAACGCCTCGTACGCGCGCGAACTCTCGCGCAGGCTCATGCGCGACCTCGACGCGACGTGGGAGCGCGGCGACTCAGCCACGCTGCGCACCGAGCTCCGCAACCTCTCCGAGAGCATAGGGCAGCTTCACGAGGGCGTGACGGCGGTCGCCAACATCACGCGCAGCCTCGGCCTCTTCACCCAGCGCGAGGCCGAAGACGGCGTGATCGAGCCCGGCCGCGTGCTCGACGCCGCCGTCGACCTCACCGAGAACATCATTCGCCACCGCGCGCGCCTCACCTGCGAGGTCGCCGTGATGCCCGCCATCCGAGGCAGCGAGGCCGCCATCGGGCACCTGCTCCTCTCGGCCCTCCTCGCGAGCGCGCAGGCCATCCCCGAAGGCGACGCGAAGCACCACGAGGTGCATGTGCGCGCCGCGCCCGACGCCGGCGGCGTGCGCATCGAGATCACCGACACCGGCGCCCCGCGCGCCGCGCCTGGCGACAGCGACGCCTCCGATCCGCTCGCGGCCCTCGACCGCGGCGCCACGCCGTCGGCCTTCGCCCTCGCGCTGTGCCGCGCGCTCGCCGTCGAGGTCGGCGGGTCCTTCGACGTGACGCCCCTCGACCGCGGCACGCGCGTCACCATTCACCTCGTGGCCGCCGAGGCGGGGCGCGGTGAGGCCCACCACGACGCGAGCCGCGGCGCCGTCGCGGGCGAGCCCGTGCGCGGCCGCGTGCTCGTGATCGACGACGACCCGGTGCTCCTCTCGCTCATGTGCAAGATCCTGAGCATCGACCACGACGTTGACGGCAACGCCGAGCCCCACGACGCCCTGGCGCGCATCGAGCGCGGCGAACGCTACGACGTCATTCTCTGTGACCTCATGATGCCCACCATGTCGGGCGTCGACCTGCACACGCGCATCGCCCGGTTCGCGCCGCACGTGGCCCGCCGCATGATGTTTCTCACGGCCGGCGCATTCACAGAGAAGGCGCGGAGCTTCCTCGCCTCGGGCGACGTCACCTGGTTCGAGAAGCCCATCGAGCCCGACCGACTGCGCGAGATCGTCTCCGAGCGCGTCGCCGCCGCGCGGTAGCACCCCCCACCCGCGCGGGTGGCGGCCCGCCACCCCTCCGCCACCCCGTCGCCACCCCGATCCGCCACCCTGTCGCTTCAAAAAGTGCTTGTTTCAAGGGCTGGCCACGCGCTTGCGACCGCATCGCCGCGAAGGAGCGCGACGATGAACCGATGGGTGATGCTGGCGGTGCTGTGCCTACTGGTGGCCTGCGGGGCGAGCGTGGAGGGCGACGACGAACGCGTCGAGGACGTGGTGCGCGGCGCCCGCGATCGCGGGCGGCATCCGGCCGTCGTGGCCATTCGCACGCGCGCGGGCGAGCTCTGCACGGGCGCGCTCGTGGCGCCGCGGCTGGTGCTCACCGCCCGACACTGCGTGAGCGCGGCGGTCGACTTCATCGACTGCAGCGCACCGCGACACGTGCTCGGCGATCTGCCCGCGGCGTCGTTGCGCGTGGTGACCGACGACGACGCCCTGCGCGGCCCCACCGCGGCCCTCGTCGCGCGGGTCGTGGTGCCCGCCGGGCAGCGCCTCTGCGGCGCCGACGTGGCGGTGCTCGTGCTCGATCGCGCGCTCCCCGCGATCGCGCCGCTCGAGGTCGACGGGCGCGCGCAGCCGCGCGTGGACGACGCCGTCACCGTCGTGGGCTACGGACGGCGAGGTGACTCGTCGCGCGCGGGCGTCGGGGTGCGCTACGCGCGGTCGGGCGTGCGCGTGGTGGCGGTGCGCGACGGCGAGATCATGACGGGGGAGGGGACCTGCGGCGGCGACAGCGGGAGCCCGCTGCTCGACACGCGAACGGGGCGCATCGTGGGCGTGCTCTCGCGCGGGAGCGATCAGTGCGTGGGGAGCGACAGCCTCGCCGTGTGGACGCGCGCGTCGGTGGCGCGACCGCTCATCGACGCGGCACGGTGACGGCTACGCGCCGCGCACCATGGCCTCGAGGCGGTCGAGGGCGGTGGCGATCACGCGCTCCTCGGGGCCGAAGGAGAAGCGCACGTGGTCGCGAAAGCGCGACGCGCGGCCGAGGCGGCGCTTGCCCGGGTTCACGTCGAAGAACTCGCCGGGCACGGTGATCACCTGGCGCTCGAGGGCGGCGCGAAAGAAGCTCATGCCCGTGTTGAAGGGCGCGGGCAGGCCCGCCACCGAGCCCCAGCCGTAGAAGCCGCCGTCGGGGTCGCGGTCGAAGCGTACGCCCATGGCCTTGAGGCGCCCGAGGAGCATCTCGCGCTTGCGCCCGAAGGCCTTCTGAATGGCCGCGGTCTCGACGCGCGCGTGCTCGGCGGTCACCACCTCGCAGGCCGCGCGCTGCATGGGCTTCGAACCGCCGCCGTCGAGGAACGACCCCGCGCTCGCCACGGCGTCGATCACCTGCCGGGGCGCCACCGTCCACGTGATGCGCCAGCCGGGGTAGCGCCAGTTCTTGGTGAAGCCGTCGAAGATCACCACGGGGTCGCGGTCGACGTCTTCGACGTAGCGCGCGGCGCTCTCCATCGGGGCCTCGACGCCGGGCGCCGCGTTCCAGATGTAGTGCGAGTAGAACTCGTCGACGAGGAGCGCGCAGTCGTACTCGCGCGCCACCGAGAGCCAGCGGCGCAGGGCCTCGCCGCCTACGAGGCGCCCCGTCGGGTTGCAGGGGTTCGAGAGCAGCACGGCGCCGAGGCCGCGGCCCACCACCTCGCGCTCGAACTCGCCCGCGGTAAACTCATAGCCCCGCGCCGGATCGAGCAGAATGGGGATGGGCGAGAAGAGACGGAACACGTCGAGCAGCTCTTCGTAGGCCGTGTAGTCGGGCAGAAAGTGCCCGAGGTTCACGTTGCCGAGGGCCGCCGCGGCGCGCAGGAGCGACACGCGCCCGCCGCCCGAGATCGACACGTTCTCGGCGGTGTACTTCGAGCCCATGCCCTTGCGGTACAGCTCGTTGTACATGCCCGCGACGGCCTCGCGCAGCTCCCACAGGCCGGGTACGGGGGCGTACTCCTGGTCGTCGGTGTGAATCGTGAGGCCCGTGATGCGCGGCGGCGCGCCGGG
>CAISKJ010001564.1 GCA_903885885.1 uncultured delta proteobacterium | reverse complement strand
CGGCGCCGCGCGTGAGCACCTCGACGAGGTGCGCGATCATGCGGTCGTTGCGCCCGACCTCGGCCTCGGGCGCGGTCGGGGCTGAGGGCGTCGGTTGCGCGACGGCGGGCCGCGACGGGCGCGCGGGCCGCGACGGGCGCGCGGGCCGTGACGGGCGCGTAGGGCGCGCGGGGCCGACGTCCCAGTCTTGCGCCGCGGCGACCGCGGGGGCGAGCGAGGCTGCGGCGAGGAGCACCGCGAGGCACCGTGAGAGCGGCGGACGCATCGCGACGAGTATAGGCGCTACGCCGCCCGGGGGGTTACAGTCCCACCCCTGTCAATATGCAGGAACGCCCGCTCGACCCCTCGCTCAAGCTCCTCCTCGACGCGCTCGCGCTCGCGCCCGGCAACGCGCCGCTCCGGCTCCACGTCGCCACGGCGATGGAGAAGGCAGGCCACCACGCGGGCGCGCTCCCGCACTACGACCAGCTCGCGGGCGACGCGGCGCACGGCGTCGACGCCCTCCTCGGCGCCGCGCGCTGCACCCTCGCCCTGCACGACGCCGACGGCGCGTTCGAGCGGGTCAACAAGCTCCTCGCGCGGGTTCCCGACCACGCGCTGGGGCTCCTCTTGCGGGCCCGCGTGCGGGAGAAGCGCCGCGAGCACCGCGAGGCCAAGGCCGACTACGAGCGCGCCGTGAGCCTCGACCCGGCCCTCGCCGACACCAACTTCTGGGACGCGCTGCTCCCCCAGGCGCGCGCCGAAGAGGGCACCGCGAAGGAGGGCGAAGAGAAGCCCTCCGACGAGGCCGTGACCTTCGCCGACGTGGGCGGCCTCGAAGACCTCAAGGAGCGCGTGCGGATGAAGATCATTCATCCGTTCAAGAACCCCGAGCTCTTCAAGGCCTTCAAGAAGAAGACGGGCGGCGGCATTCTGCTCTACGGCCCGCCGGGCTGCGGCAAGACCTTTCTCGCGCGCGCCATCGCGGGCGAGTGCGGCGCGCACTTCAACGCCGTCGGGCTCCACGAGGTGCTCGACATGTGGATCGGCAACTCGGAGCAGAAGCTCCACGCCGTGTTCGACGAGGCGCGTAGAAAAGCTCCGAGCGTGCTCTTCTTCGACGAGGTCGACGCGCTGGGGCTGCAGCGCGCGAAGCTCAACTCGGGCGCCATGCGCGGGGTCATCACCCAGTTTCTCGCCGAGCTCGACGGCTTTCAGGGCCGCAACGAGCGCGTGCTCGTGATCGGCGCCACCAACACCCCGTGGGACCTCGACCCGGCCTTTCGCCGCCCCGGACGCTTCGACCAGGTGCTGTTCGTCCCGCCGCCCGACACGCCCGCGCGCGCGCTCATTCTCAAGCTCAAGCTCACGGGCCGGCCGCAGGGCGCCATCGACACCGAGCGCGTCGCGGGGCAAACCGAAGGCTGGAGCGGCGCCGACCTCGAGCACCTCGTCGAGAGCGCCGCGGAGATCGCCCTCGCGAAGAGCATCGCGAAGGGCGGCGTCGAGCCCATCTCGGCGGCCATGGTCGACCAGGCCCGCGCGCGCCTGCGCCCCACGACGCGCGAGTGGTTCACCACGGCGCGCAACTACGCGCAGTACGCCAACGAGGCGGGCCAGTACGACGACATCGTCGAGTACATGCGCCGCCACAAGCTCGACAAATAATGGACCCGCGCGAGGCCAACGCACACCACCGCAAGCGCGCGCAGGCGGCGCTCGACATCGGCCGCTACGCGCAGGCCGAGCGCGAGGCCCGCACGGCGCTCTCGTACAACCCCGACGACGACGAGTCGTTCGTGCTCCTCTCTCGCGCGCTGCTCGGCGAAGGGTCGTACGAGAAGGCCCTCGACGCGGTGGAGCAGGCCGTTCGCATCGCGCCGCGGCGGGGCTATCACCACTACCTCGCGGGCTACGCGCTGCAGTGCCTCGGGCGCTACGCCGACTCCATCGAGCCGCTGATGCAAGCGGTGACGCTCGAGCCGGGCTTCGCCCGCTACCACACGCGCCTCGCGCTCTCGTACGCGGAGGTGAAGCGCACCGCCGAGGCCGTGTCCGAGTGCGAGCGCGCGCTCACCATGGCGCCGCGCGACGGCGTGGTGCTCGAGGGCGTGGCGCGCGTGCTCGGCGCCGCGGGGCAGCTCGCGCGCGCCGAGGAGATCGCCCGCGAGCTGGTGAAGCTCGAGCCCGAGAACGCCGCGGCCTTCGGGCGCCTCGCGTGGGTGCTCGCCGAGCGGCGCACCTACGAAGAGGCCGGGCTCATGGCGCGCGAGTCGATTCGCCTCGACCCGAACAACTACGCGGCGTGGGCCAACCTTGGCTACGCGGCGATGGAGCGCAACGACCTCGCCGAGGCCGAGGAGGCCACGCGTCAGGCGCTGCGCCTGCGGCCGGGGCTGCCGTCGGCGACGACGAACCTCGTGGCGATTCTGCGTCGGCGCAAGGCCAACGACGAGGCCGCGCGGCTGCTGGCGGAGTCGTGCGCGCGCGACCCGGCGAACAAGTCGTTCCGCGATCAGCTGGCCGAGGTGCGGGGGCTCCTCGCGCAGGAGTCGGCGCTGCGATGGAGCGACCGCGCG
>CAISKJ010001563.1 GCA_903885885.1 uncultured delta proteobacterium | reverse complement strand
CGCGCGCGGCGACGGCGGCGTGCGGGCGGTGCACGGCGTCATCGTGGCCCAGCGCGTCGACGGTCACCCCGCGCCGGGCGACCTGCGCCGCGTGCACGCGCGCCTCGCGCCGCGCATGTGGCTCATGGGCCAGCGCGAGCGCTCGCGGGTGTTTCACCGCATGAGCCCCGTGGCCATCGCGGCCACGCTGTTTCGCGAGTGGAGCATCGACGTCGACGCGCGCGTGACGGGCCGCCCGGTGCTGCTCGAGCACTGCGTGCAACACCGCGAGCGCGACCTCGCCTTCGTCGAGCGCCTGCTCGCGCGGCACGGCATCGCGTGGTGGTTTCAGCACCCCGACGCGCCCCGCGAAGAGAGCGCGGGCGACGCCACGACGGCCGACCTGGGCGGCGTCACGATCGCGGGGGCCCTCGCGGGCGACGGCCCCGACGGCGCCTTCGGGCGCGAGCGCGTGGTGCTCTCCGACCGCGCCGAGCACTACGACGCCGTCGGGGGAGCGAGCGCGTCGCCGCTGCGCTTCGCCGACGCGCGCGACGACTCGCACCACAGCCCGCGCGACGTGCGATCGTTCGCGGTCGAGTCGCGCGTGCGGCCCACGGCCGCGCAGGTGATGCACTACCAGCCGTCGCACTTTCGGCCCGCGGCGGCGCAGCACCCCACCGACCGCGCCGACACGCGCGGCGGGCGCCGCGGGGCCGCGAGCGCGGAGGAGTCGCTGCGCCTCGAGCTCGACACGCACGAGGCCGAGCTGGCGCCCTTCGACGGTCTGGTGTCGGGGGCGCGCGTGCTGCTCGAGCGGGCGCGCGCCGACGCGACGCGCTGCGCGGGCGAGAGCGGCGTGGTGGAGCTCGCGCCGGGGCACCGCTTCGAACTCGCCGATCACCCCTACGACGAGGTGAACCGCGCGTGGGTGGTCACCGAGGTCACGCACCGCGCCGCGGTGGCCGAGGCGGCCACCGGCGACGCGCCCGCGGTCACGTACAAAAACCGCTTTCGCTGCGCCCCGGCGTCTACCCTGCTGCGGCCCGCGTATCGGCGCCCGCGCCGCGGCATCGGGGTCGAGAGCGCGACGGTGGTGGGCACCCCCGACGACGACGTGTACGCCGACGCGTGCGGTCGCATCAAGGTGCGCTTCCACTGGGACCGTCGTCGCCTCGCGCACGAAGACGAGCGTTCTTGCTACGTGCGCAAGACCGAGGCGTGGGCGGGCGCGGGCTGGGGCGCGCAGTTTACGCCGCGGCCGGGGATGGAGGTGCTCGTGGCCTTTCTCGACGGCGACGTCGACCAGCCCGTGGTGGTGGGCGCGCTCTACAACGAGCACAACCAGCTCGCGTTTGCGCGCGACGAGGGCTCGCGCCGGAGCGGGTTTCGCACGAGCTCCATCGGCGCCGAGGGGCACAACGAGCTGTCGTTCGAAGACCTCGCGGGGCGCGAGCAGGTGTATGTGCGGGCGCAGCGCGACCTGCGCGCGCGTGTGCGCCACGACCTCGACGTCGAGGTGCGCGGCGATCAGCGCAGCGTCGTCGGCGGCGCGGCCTCGACGACGGTCGAGCACGGCGCGACGGTGACGGTGGGGCGCGACCTGCACCTGTCGATCGCGGGCGACCACCGCGAAGAGGTCGGCGGCGGACACGTTGCACACGTGCACGGGACGCGACAAGACGACGTGGGCGGGCGGCTCATCACCTCGGTGGGGCGCGACCAGTCGGGCACCGTGGGCGGCGACCTCTCGCTCCAGGTGGCGGGCGCCGTGACGCTCGACGCGAGCGGGGCCGCGGGCGCCACGGTGGGCGTGCGCGGGCCGGTGCAGGTCGTCGGCGAGCACGTGACGCTCGAGGCGCGCGCGGGCCTCACGCTGCGCTGCGGCGACGCGCACATCACCCTCACGCACGACCGCATCGAGCTGGTGGCCCCGCACGTGATCGTGCGCGGCGAGGATCGGGTGCTGGTCGAGGGCGAGGCGGCGTCGCTGTCGCTCGACGCGCACGCGCAGCTGCGCGGCGACGAGGCGTCGGTGCGCTCGCAGGGGGCGTCGCTGCGGCTCACGAGCGACGCCGCCCTCGAAGGGGCGCAGGTGCACCTCGGCACGTCGGCGGCGAGCGACGCGGGGAGCGACGCGGCGCACGCGGCGATCCCCGCCGAGGCGCGCACGTTTACGGTGGCCACGGTCGCGCGCAACGCCGAGGGCGAGGCCCCCGTCGGGCACCTTCGCATCCTCGACGGGGAGCGGCGCACGGTGCGCCTCGTGCCCGCGGCCGAGGGGCGCGAAGACGGCGAGCTGCTGGTGTTTACGCTGCCCGTCGAGTCGCTGCCCGACCCCGTGGAGATCGTCTATGAGCTCGGTGAATACACCGAGCATTTGATCGGCCCCGTGTCGCCGGTGCTCACGCACGACGCGCTCATGCGGCGTCGCGCGCAGCAGGTGGCGGGCGCCTTCGCGAGGCCCCCGCGGCGGCCGCGCACGAACAGGAGGCGCTCGTGAAGACGCTGGTCAAGCTCAGGCACAACAACGCTTCGCACCCGATGCTCGAGGAGTCTGTCGGGTATGCGACGGCGGTCGGCGGCAACGCCGCGGTGGTGAACCAGCACGCGGGCGAGTGGTGGTTTTTGCTCGATGAGGGCGTGACCGAGGTGACCCTCGGCATCGCGCTGAGCTTCGAGGGGGTGTTGACGCGCGCGTCTCGGGCGGTCGATGCGCACGGAGCGCCCCACGCGCGGGAGGTCGTCGAGACGTGGGGGCACGCCTGGAGGGTGAGCGACAGGTACGCGCTGCGCGGCGGTGCGCTCCACCGAATCGAGGCCGACGTGGATGACGGTGGGTCGTCGCTCGAGCTCCGCGCGCGCAGGTCGCTGGTGGCAGCGAGCAGGGCCGAAGCGGCGTTCGGCGCGGGCGGTGTGGCGACCTTCGACGTCGACCTGTCGTTCCTCGAGAGCACCTCGATGCTCCGCCCCGCGGAGCGCGCGCAGATCGCGTGGGACGACTGCGACGGCTCCCTCGTGCGGATGTACCAGTACACCGGCTCTGGCGCGTGCAGCGCGGTCGCGGTGGTGATCCCGCCGGCGCTGCGCCATGGCGGCGCCCCACGCGCGCTCGACTCGCTGCTCTTCTTCGCTCCGACGGGCCACCCGTACAACAGCGTGCATGAGGTGGAGACCTTCCAGCTCTTGCGCTACCTCGGCCGCGTCGTCCGCCACGAAGGCGCTCAGTTCTCGGGCTTCTGGATGCAGACGGGCGACCCGGAGGAGCCGGTGCGCGGCACCACACACCCCTATTGCCGCTTCGCCGCGCAGCTTCGAGATTCGAGGCGCAAGGTGATGCTCGTGATGCCCCAGGCGAACGGGGGCGACTACTCACCCTTCACGAGGCATGCGTGGACGGCTGCGGGCTCCCGCAATCGCAACGCCCTCCTCGACGCGCTGATCCAGGCGGTGCAAGCCGACGGGCTCCTCGCGGGTGGAGCGCGCGCGCGCCGTACGGCGCGGGGGCGCGTCGGCGTGGCGGGCTTCAGCTACGGCGGCGGCGCTGCGCTCAAGTGCTTTGCGAACAACGCGTCGCGCACGCACGACCTCTACCTCTTCGACCCCAACGGCCTCACGCAGGGGTCGTCGCACGCGCAAGAGATCCAGACCTGGGTGCAGAGCCCGGATCACCGCGTGCGACTCATCGGCGGGATGCACAACCGGCAACAACTCGCCGTCGCGTCCGACTGGCTCACTGCGCTGGGTGCCGCTCCTCTCGACGCGAGCAACGACCATATCCCCGGCGAGGCTGCGCGCGACATGAGCGTGGTGGTGCTCCCGACGAGCTCGGAGTTCTTCGCTCGTTCGCGCGACTATGCCGCCGCATATACGCACCCTACGGGGCCGCTCGTGACCCCCGCCGGGGCATCGCGACAGGGGGCGCTCAGCCTCCGTGAGGCGATTCACTTCGCACCCCATGTGGCCGATGCGCCGGTGCAGGTTACAAACGCCCGCGGCGCCACCGAGGCCTTCCCTAACTTCTCCTTCGAGGAGGTCTCTACCGTTCTCACCTTCCAATACAACGCGGCGCGCGCGCATGACCCTGGGCGGACGCCCGACTTCACCGCGCGCTGTCACGCCGTGCGGAGGCGCAGCGGCCCGGGCATCCCCTACCCCGACGCGCTGCGCCACCAGTGGACGGTGTTCGGCGGCCAGAGCCGCGGCGACCACCACGACGCGAGCTTTCGCGGGTACCTCCAGATCTGCCTCGAAACAAGCGGGTTCGCGCGATGACACGGCTGGTGCTCCACGGCGCTCAACTGGGGTGCTCGCACGGCAGCGCCCCATCGCCCCTCGCGGTCGCGCCGGGGCGCCTCGCCGACGCGGGGCTCCGCGCGCTCGCCACCGTGACCGACCACGCGCCCGCGCTCAACCTCGCGCCCTTCGGTCTCTGTAACTCTCCCGCCAACCCCGCCGTGGCCGCTGCGACGGCCGCCGCGCAGGGTGCGCTCACGCCGCAGCCGTGCACGCCGCAGACGCCCGCGCCGTGGTCTCAGCCCGAGGGCGGCGTCACCGTCGACGGCGTCGCGGCCCTCCATGACGGGGCCACGTGCGCGTGCGCGTGGGGCGGTCGCATCGACGTGCGCAGCGCGCCCGACGGCCCGTCGCTCCGCGGCTGACGTTGGCGCCGCGCCCGCGTTCTTTCGATGGCTCCACGCCGTGACGGGTCGGTAGTCTCGGCCTCGCCATGATGGTTTCGAACAAGAGTTCCGTCTTCGGAGTGCTCGCCTGGCAGTGGCGCTCGGCCATTCTCTTCACCGGCTTCGCGGTGCTGGCGCAGGGGCTCCACATCGGCCCGGGGTGGACGCACCTCTCGCTGCCCCATATGCCCCTCGCCGTGGTGGGCGGCGCCATTGGCATCTTCGTGAGCTTTCGCACCAACCACTGCTACGCGCGCTGGTGGGAGGGGCGCCAGCTCTGGGGGCGCCTGGTGAACACCGCGCGCAACCTCGCCTCGCAGGCCCTCACGTCGGTGAAGGGCGACGCGGGCCGCGCCCTCGTGCGCTGGCAGATCGCGTACGCGCACCTGCTCCGCTGCGCGCTGCGCGAGCAAGACCCGTGGGCCGATCCCGACGTGGTGGCGCACACCACCGCCGCCGAGCGCGAGGCCCTGCGCGGCGAGAAGAACCCCTGCTACGCCGTCGTTCACATGATGCGCGAGGCGCTCGCGCGCGAGGTCGACGCGGGCGCCCTCGCCGAGCCTCGGATGCAGTCGCTCGACGCCTCGCTCACGGCCCTGCTCGACGCCCAGGGCGGCTGCGAGCGCATCAAGAAGACGCCCTTTCCGCGCGGGTACGGCTTCGTCGCCGAGCGGCTCATCGTGATCTACGGCTGCATCATGCCCTTCGGCATGGTGAAAGACCTCGGCTGGGTCACCGTGCCCTTCAACCTGCTGGTGTGCATGTCGTTCCTGCTCATCAGCGAGTCGGGGCGCGTGCTCGAAGACCCCTTCAGCATGTTCTGGAACGGGCTGCCCCTCTCGGCCCTCTCGCAGACCATCGAGATCAACCTGCGCCAGCGCCTCGGCGACGCAGACACCCCCGCGATGCCCCGGCCCGACGCGAAGGGCATCTTGATGTGAGCGCCGCCTATCCCGCGCGCACGAGCTCGCGAAAATCGTAGAGGTCGCCGGGCGCGAGCGAGCCCGTGGTGTTCCATTGAAGCCACGCGTCGACGACGGCGAGCGCGGCGGGCGTGAGCGCGTGCTCGGCCCACTCGAAGCCCAGCGGGTCGCGCCCCAGGGGCTGCGCCTGATCGAGCCGCAGGATCACCTCGCGCCCGCCGCTGATCGGGAGCTTGTCCCACACGCAGTGCGGATACTCGGCGCGGCGCGCGCGCGCCACGAAGCCCGCGTCGAGCGAGCCGACCTCGTAGTACGGCGCCACGAGCAGCGCGGGCCCCACCGGGGTCTCGCGCGCCGCCGTGCGCAGCGGTCGGTGCACGCCCGGCCCCGTGACGCCGAGCACCAGGCACGGCCGCCGTCGCACGCGGTGAACGCACCACGCCTCGCCCTCTTCGAAGGGCAGCGCGGGCGTCGGCGGAGCGGGCGGCTTCGGCGGCGCGTCGCTCTGAAAGGGCTCGATGCGCAGCTTCACGCGCGAGGGGTCGGCGGGCTCTTTTTTACCCTCCGCGGTGAGCATGTACGGGTGCGCGTCGGCGTGCAGCGCGTACGTGTAGATGAGCCTTCCGCGCGCGAGCACGTCGGAGCGATCGGGCGACCACCACGGGCCGATCATCGATTGAATCGCGTCGTCAGGGAACATCGCGCTCGCGCCGCGCGGGCGCGCT
>CAISKJ010001562.1 GCA_903885885.1 uncultured delta proteobacterium | reverse complement strand
GTCGCCCCGTCTCGAGCCTGCACTCGACGAGGGTGGCGCCGCCCTCGTGGGGCAGCACCGCGAGGCTCTTCACGTGCGTGACCGCGCGGCGACCGCTGTTGGCCGCCTTGCCCTTACCCGAGCCGCGGAGGCCGTCGCCGCGGTCTTCGACGAACATCGATTCGAAGGTGCGCTCGCCCGTGAAGGCGCCGTGCACGAGGGCCACGTACGCGCGCTCGGCCATGTGCTTGCGGAAGAGGTGCGCGAGGTGCCGCTGCGCCACCCAGGTGCGCCCGAACACGAGGAGCCCCGAGGTCTCGCGGTCGAGCCGGTGCACCACGAAGAGCGGGCCGTTGGCGGGCGCGAGGTTCCACTTGTGGAGCGCCACCACGAGGCGGTCGGTGAGCGCGCCGCGCTCGCCCTCTTCGTAGGGCACCGAGTTGATGCCCGGTGGCTTGTCGAACACCACCACGTGCGGGTCGATGTGAACGAGCCGCGCGCGGTCGAGGTGCGTGGGCGCGGCGCCCCCGGAGCCCGGCGCGGGCGCGGCGACGACGGGCGCGCTCGGCACCACGGCGACGATGCTGCCCTCGCGTACGCGGTGGCCAGGGTCGGTGACGAGCTCGCCGTCGACGCGCACCTTGCCGCGCTGGCAGAGGCGCTTGGCCTGCGTCCAGGGCACGGCGAGGGCCTCGCGCACGAGGGCGCTCAGGGCGGTGTCATCGCGGGTACGGTCGACGGAAAACGTGTGCGCGGCGGGTGCGGGCAAATGGAGCCTCCAACAGGGAGCGCGATGGTACACTCGCGGCCACGTGTTGACGGGACTCAAACACTGCCCCACCTGCAACCTCCGGTACCCGATGGAGGCGCTGCACTGCATCGTCGATCGGTCGGCCCTCGTGGTGGTGCCCGACCCCCTCATCGGCACGATGATCGCGGGCAAGTATCACGTCGAGAGCATTCTGGGCGCGGGCGGCATGGCCACCGTGTACCGCGCGCGCACCGCGCGCCTCGAGCGCGCCGTGGCGATCAAGGTGTTTCGCAAAGACCTCGCGAACGACGCGCGGCTGCGCGAGCGCTTTCGCCGCGAGGCCACGAGCACGCGGCGGCTGGCGCACCCGAACATCATCGAGATCCTCGACCAGGGCGAGATGGACGACGGCACGCCCTTCATGGTGATGGAGTACATCGACGGGCAGACCCTCGAGGCGCTGCTCAAGAAGTCTCCGGGGCCCATGAGCATTCCGCACGTGCTCGACCTCATGGCGCAGGTGGTGGCGGGCCTCGCGCGCGCCCACGATTTTCAGGTGATTCACCGCGACCTCAAGCCCGACAACCTCTACGTGGTCGCGCTGCCCGACGGGCGCGAGTGCGTGAAGATCCTCGACTTTGGCATCGCGCGGAGCCTCCTCGACTCGCGCCTCACGGGCACCGGGGAGATCTTCGGCACGCCGCAGTACATGGCCCCGGAGCGCATCACGAGCACCGAGGCGGGGCCCGCGGCGGACCTCTACGCCCTCGGGTGCATCATGTACCGCTGCGCCACCGGGCGGCTGCCCTTTCAGGCCAGCGACGTCACCGCGTACCTCATCGCGCACCTGCGCGAGGCGCCGCCGTCGCCGCGGCACATCAACCCCGAGGTGCCGCCCGCGTTCGAAGCCCTGATGCTCCAGTGCCTCGAGAAGAAGCCCGAGGCGCGCCCCTCCGACGCGCGCGCCGTCGAGCGCGCCCTCGCGGCCCTGGTGCAGCACCACCCGCGCGCCCGCAAGCACTCGGGGGCCTTCGTGGCCCCGACGCCCCCCGCGCGCCTCGCGCACGACATGAAGGCCACCTCGGCGGGCGGCATGTTCTCGGTGGTCTCCATCGAGCGCTGGGGCCGTCGCACGGAGCTCCTGGGCACCATGGTGCGCCGGGCCTTTCCGGCGGGCGCCGACGCGCGCTTCTATGCCGCCCTCGGTCGCCTGCGCGCGACGGTCACCGCGATGGCCGAGGTGCACGCGCAGTGGCTCTCCGATCAGACCCGCGCCGACGCCCTCGCCGACCGCACGCGCGACGCCCAGCTGCGCTTCGGCCGCGCGATGGACTCGCTCTCGAAAGACCTCTACGGCGCCCGCGAGGCCGTGGCCGCGGCCTCGCGCGAGTTCGAGGTGAGCGAGGCCCAGACGGGCCCGTTGCTCGAGCCCTTTCTCTCCGCCCACGCCGACGTGGTGGCGATGGGCTCGGCGCCTTCGCGCCCCATGGCCGACGTGCTCGCGCGCTACCGCGCCGCGATGAGCGCCCTCGAGGCCGTGGCCCCCTACGCCGACGGCCTCCGCGACGCGCAGGCCGAGCGCGCGCGCCGCGAGGGCGAGGTGAAGGACCTCGAGTTTCAGATCGACTCGCTGCGCGTGCAGCTCGAGCGCGTGTCGCAGGCCGGCGAAGACGACATGCAGGGCGTTCAGCGCCGCCTCGAGATCGCGGCCACGCAGCTGTCGGCCATGGAGGTCGAACTCGTGCGCGCCGCGGGCGAGCTCACGGGCGCCCTGCGCGGCCGTCGCGACCTCGACGACCTCTTCGCCG
>CAISKJ010001561.1 GCA_903885885.1 uncultured delta proteobacterium | reverse complement strand
TGCACGGTGACCTGCGGCGCGGGGCTCACCAACTGCGCGGGCGCCTGCCGCAACCTCACGTCGGACAACGCCAACTGCGGCGTGTGCGGCCGCACCTGCCCCGCGGGCCAGGTGTGCTCGGGCGGAACGTGCAACGTCTCGTGCGCGTCGAGCACCACCCACTGCGCGGGCGTGTGCCGCGACCTCAGCACCGACAACGCCAACTGCGGGGCCTGCGCGCGCGTGTGCCCCGCCGGGCAGGTGTGCACCGCGAGCGCGTGCACGGTGACCTGCGGCGCGGGGCTCAGCAACTGCGCGGGCGTGTGCCGCGACCTCACCTCCGACGAGGCCAACTGCGGGGCCTGCGCGCGGGCGTGCCCGGCGGGGCAGGTGTGCACCGCGAGCGCGTGCGTGGTGTCGTGCGGCACCGGGCTCACCAACTGCGGCGGCCTGTGCCGCGACCTGCTCAACGACAGCACCAACTGCGGCGCCTGCGGCCGCGTGTGCGCCGCGGGGCAGGTGTGCTCGGCGGGCGCCTGCAGCGTGACGTGCGCGACGGGCACCACCAACTGCGGCGGCGTGTGCCGCGACCTGCTCAACGACAACACCAACTGCGGCGTGTGCGGGCGCGCGTGCTCGGCGGGGCAGGCGTGCGCCGCGGGCACCTGCGTAGGCCAGGGGGCGCTGCGCTTCACGCTCACCTGGAGCGTCCTCGGCGACATGGACCTGCACGTGCTGCCGCCCTGCGGCACGGAGATCTACTACGGCAACCTCACGGCCTGCGGCGGCACCCTCGACGTCGACGACACGTCGCTCCGCGGCCCCGAGAACGTCTTCTGGCCCACGTCGTTCACCCCGGGGCGCTACTACGTGTGCCCCGAGGCCTTCTCGAGCGCGGTGGCCGGCGCCACGTGGACGCTCACCGTCGTGCGCGGCGGCGTCACGGTGGCCACGCGCACGGGCGTCCGCGGACGCACCGACGGCAACACGGCGTGCAACGCGTCGTTCCCGGGCGTGGTCATCCTCGACCTGTAGCGCCCTAAACGCCTCCGCCCGCCTCGCGATCCCCTCCCAACCCTCTCCCCGTCGGCGGCGCTGCGGTGTTACCGCGAGCAGCCGACGCGCGTGCCGTGAATGGCCACCTCGTCGATCCAGAGGTCGAACTCGGGCTCTGCGTCGGGGCGGTAGAGCTGCAGCCCCACGTTGACGCGCACCCAGTCGGGCGCAAACCACGTCGGCACGCGCGTGGGGAGCACGGCCATGTCGGCGATCTCGGCGCCGTCGAGCCAGAAGTGGAGCTCGTTGGTGTCGCCCTTGAAGTGCCACTCGAGGCACGCCCAGCGGTCGAGGGGCATGGCCGTCGCCGAGCGGCGCGCGTAGTCGGTGGCGGGCGGCCGCGGCGAGCTGTCATAGCTGGCCTCGAGCTGGTGCCCCGAGATGCTGAAGCGCTGCGACACGTTGAGCCCCGGCGGCAGCGCGCCGTCGCCCGCGCCCGCGTCGCCGAGGCGCCCGCCCGATTCGAAGAGCGTGCTGTGCGTGGTCGGCGAGCGCGCGACCATCCACACGAAGGCCCTGCCAAAATAGGTGTTTCGCACGCGCGGAAAGCCGAGCACGGTGCGCAGCCCCACGTTGGCCCCGGCGCCGCCGTCGACGTTGGGGGCGCTCGTGTGCACGTGCAGCGAGCGCCGCCCGCGGGCGGCCCGCGTGGCCTCGACGGCGAGCGTGCCGTTGCTGGCGTAGGGCGTCCACACGTCGCGGTCGTAGCCCGCGTCGCCCTCGAAGTCCTCGCAGATGGCGAAGATCGACCCCGCGCAGCGCGAGGGGCCGAAGTACCCCACGTCGCCCGTCGCGTCGCGCGGCGCATCGCGCGGCGCGTCCATCGCCGCGTCGGCCGCGCCGTCGGCGCCCGCGTCGAGGGGCCTCGCGTCGGCCGTGACATCGGTCCCTGCGTCGACTGATACGTCCGTGCCAGCGTCGGTCGCGGCATCGGTCGCCACGTCGGTCGCCACGTCGGTCGCCACGTCGGTCGCCACGTCGGTCGCCGCGTCGGGTCTGTCGGCGGCGGCGTCGGCGACGGGCTCGAGCGGGTCTTCGAGGCAGCCGCGCGCGGCGCTGGCGGCG
>CAISKJ010001560.1 GCA_903885885.1 uncultured delta proteobacterium | reverse complement strand
TCGATGCCCCAATCGTGCGGCACGTCCAACTTGCGCCAACCGGTTTCGTCGTAGTTCACGGCGCTCGGGGTGGTCTTCGCGCGCCCGGCGCTGCGCATGTTCGCCGGCGATTTCGGCGGCGACGCGGCGCGCTTCGAGCTCTCCGCGGGCCTCCTGCGGGTGCTCTTCCCGTACATCTTCTTCATGGGTTCGGCGGCCGTGGGCATCGCCACGCTGCAAACGCTCGGGCGCTACGGCGCGCTCGCGTTCGCGCCCGCGCTCCTCAACGTGGCGTTCCTCATCGCGCCCTTCGCGCTCGTGCCCCTGTGCGTGCGCGCGGGGCTCCCGCCCATCTACGGCATGGCCCTCGGCGCGCTCCTCGGCGGCGCGCTGCAGCTCCTCGCGCTCGTCCCCCCGCTACGGCGCGAGCGCATGCTGCCGATGCCGCGCCTCTCGCTGTCGCACCCTGCGGTGCGCCGCGCGGCCGCGCTCCTCGCGCCGAGCCTCGTGGGCCTCGGCATCTATCAGGTCGACGTGGTGGTCTCGAACCGCTTCCTCGCCTCGATGCCCGCGGGCGCGGTGAGCGCGTTCAGCTACGCGCAGCGCATCGCCGACATCCCGCAGGGGATCTTCATCACCGCGGTGGCGAGCTCGTTCCTCCCCGAGCTGTCGCGCGCGATCACCAACGGCGAGCGCGACCGGGCCACCGAGAAGCTCGGCGACATGCTCGGCATCGCCACCTTCGTGTCGGTCCCCGTCGCGGTGATCCTCGCCGCCTACGGCGAGGCCGTCGTGCCGCTCATCTACGGTTACGGGCGATTCCAAGCGCAGGGCGCCCAAGGCATCCTGGAGGTGGTGCGCTCGCTGCGCTGGCAGGCCGCCAACGTCGCGCTGCTCTCGCTCGTGCGACAGTTCGTCGCCGCATACCACGCCGCGCAGGCGCCGCGCGTGCCCGTCGCCGTGAGCGCCGTCGACCTCGCGGTGTTCATCGGGCTCGCCGTCGTGCTCTCGGGCCCCATGGGCCACGCCGGCGTTGCCGCTGCCATCGCGGGCTCCACGCTCGTGCAGCTCGCGCTCCTTGTCGCCTTCGTGCATCGCTACGTGCGCGTGCCGTGGGGCCGCGTGCTCTCCACGCTCGTGCGCGTCGTGGCCGCGGCTGCGGCCACGGGCGTCGCGGCACGGGGCCTCGTCGCCATGCTGCCGTGGCACGAAGCGACGGTGCAGGCGCGCGGGCTGGCGATCGCGGGTGGCTTCGCGCTCGGAACGGTGTATCTCCTCGCGGCATGGCTGCTGGGCATCAAGGAGATCGAGGCCGTCGCGGGCAAGGTGCGAAGCAGGCTCCGGCGGCGTCGCCGCTAGACTGCCTCGCCGCGAACTACGTGGCAGAGGCGCGCATCGGGCAGGAGCTGCCCGCGCCCACGATGCCCGAGATCGCCTTCGCGGGACGTTCGAACGTGGGCAAGTCCACGCTGCTCAACCGGCTGTGCCAGCGGCGCTCGCTCGCGCGCACGTCGCGTACACCCGGCTGCACGCGCGGCGTGGTGCTCTTTCACGCGGCCCTGCGCGACGGCACCAACTTCGTGATCGCCGACCTCCCGGGCTACGGCTTCGCCGACCGTTCGAAGGCCGAGCGCGACGCGTGGGCCGGGCTCATCGAGCGCTACCTCAGGCAGCGCGCGTCGCTCGCCGGCGTGGTCATCCTCGTCGATTCGCGGCGGGGCATCGAGCCCGAGGAGGAGCAGCTCATCTCGTACCTCGAGCACATTCACCGGCCCTTCATGGTGGCCATCACCAAGGTCGACAAGCTCACGCGCGTCGAGCGCGACCGCGCGATCGCAGCGGTGCGCAACCGCACGCGCACCCCCGTCATCGGCGTGTCGGGCGAGTCGGGCGAAGGGCGCGAAGAGATCCTCCGCCGGATCCGTGGGCTCGTGAAGTTCGACCCTGTGCCGTCTCAAGGTGACACAGACCCGGGCACTTCGGACAGAACGCCGCAGAGTCGCTGAGGATCTGTGACACCGCGCTGTGCCAGCAACGCCCCACCGTGGCACGTCGCATCGAGACCTTCGTCGCGTCGTTGACGCTGGAAACGCGCTAGCTGAGAGTACCTTCCATGCTCCTCCGACTGCTCGCGCCGCTCACGGTGGCTGCGTTTACGCTGATGTCTTCCTCGCTCGCGGGGGCCTCCGACGGCTCGTATCGGGCGCCTGTGAAGATCGTCGACGTGCGGGGCGCTGCGGCGCTGCTCGCGCGTGGCGCCGCCGTGATCGACGCGCGTGACGCGGCCTCGTTCGCGCAGGGGCACCTCCCGAGCGCGCAGATGTACGCGTGGCAGGCGTTCACGGGAGAGGCCGCCGCGCGCGGGCGCTTGAAGCCCGACATCCGTGCGATCGCGCAGGCGCTCGCGGCCATGGGCATCGACGCGGGCAGACCCGCGCTCGTCTACGGGGTCGGGGCGCAGGGCTTCGGCGAAGAAGGGCATGCGGCGTGGCTGCTCGCGCTGCTGGGCCATCCCGACGTGGCGCTCCTCGACGGCGGGTTTCACGCGTGGCGCGCCGCGGGTCGACCCGTGGTCACCGCGTGGACGAAGGCGCGCTCGGGCAGCTTCGAGCCGCGCGTCCGCAGCGAGTTTCGCGCCGACCGCGACGACGTCGGGCGCGCGCGGCAGCTGCTCGACGTACGCTCGCAGCAAGAGTTTCTCGGAGCGACGCCGTATGGAGAGCTCCGGGGCGGCCACATCGCGAACGCGCGGCACCTCGACTGGCGACGCTTCCTCGATGAGAACGGCCGCATCCTCCCGTCGAACCGCGTGATGCGCTCGCTCGCAGACGCGGGCGTCGACCCCAACCTCGAGATCGTCACGTACTGCTCGTGCGGCGTGCGCAGCGCATTCGCGGCGATGGCACTCCTCGCGCGCGGCATCCCCAAGGTGCGCAACTACGACGCTTCGCTTGCAGAGTGGGCCGCCGACCCGACCCTTCCGATGGCGCGGTGACAGAACTTCCCGCCCCGCACGCCGCGGGATCGCGAGGTCGCGCAGAACCGTTGCTGCACGCTCCCGCGGTGCGGTACGGTGCCTGTCGAAGGATCGGCCTACCGCTCATGGTCCCCCGCCGGATTTCGTTCATCTCCTCCGCTGCGCTCGCGCTCACGCTCCTGCTGCCGCGGGCATCCGTCGCGCAGCCGCAAGGCGCGCCGGCGGCGACGCAGCCGCCGCTGAGCGAGGCCGTCATTCAAGAGGCCCGCCGCGCGTACGACGAAGGGAGCGCGCACTACGTCGCAGGGCGTTACGGCGAGGCGCTCGTGGCGTTTGAACGCGCCTACTCGCTGCGCCCCAACCCCGTCGTGATGATGCCCATCCTCGAGTGCCACGATCGCCTGGGGCATGTGCCCGAGGCGATTCGCACCCTCGAGGCGTACCTGCGCGCGACCCCTGAGGTGCGCAACCGCGCGCTCCTCGAGACGCGCCTCGAGAACCTCCGCCGACGCCCTGCCCGCGTGCACGTCACCACGACGCCCCCAGGCGCGCAGCTCACCGTCAACGGCCAGGCCCACGCAGGGCCCACCCCCACGGACCTCGACCTTCCGCCCGGGCACCACGTCATGGTCGCCTCGCTCGCGGGTCACACCACGGAGACGCGCGAGTTCGACACCCTGCCCGGCACGCCCCGTGACGAGACCGTCGTGCTCGAGCGCGAGTCGGCCGCGTCGAGCGTCGCGTCTGTGCCGCTTGTGCCATCGGCCGCGCTGCGCCCTTCGCGTGGGCCCAACCCCGTGGTCTGGGTCGCAGCCGGCCTCGCCGGCGCGACGGCCATCGCAGGCACCACCTTCGGCATCCTCGCGCTCTCGGCCAACAACGACTACGACCGCCAGCCCACGCGCGAGACGCGCGAGAGCGGCCTGCGCTACGCGGTGCTCTCCGACGTCGGCTTCGGCGTGGCGGCGGCGAGCACCGTCTTCGCGGTGGTGATGTACTTCGTCGAGCGCGCGCGCACCCCGGCCGAGCCGCACCCCACGACGATGCGCGGAGGCGCGACGAGCGCGCGGCTCCACGCATCGCCAACGGGCCTCGCGGTGAGCTTCTAGGATCCCCGTGAGGCGCTCATCGTCGATCGTCACCTGGGTGCTCTGCGTTGCCGCTTCAGCGGGCGTCGGCTGCTCCTTCGTGGTGAATTTCGACGAGAGCATCCTCGATGCGGGCGACGCATCCGTCGACGCCTCCGACGCGCCGAGCGTCGATGCCTCAGGTGATGTCGTCGACGTCGTCGATGCACCCACGATCGATGAG
>CAISKJ010001559.1 GCA_903885885.1 uncultured delta proteobacterium | reverse complement strand
CCACGACGGCGCGCGACGGGAGGCGCAGGCGCATCCCCCGGCGGAGGGCGTAGGGGGCCTCGAGGTGGCTGCGCTCGGCGAGCTCCGACGCGCTCACGTGAAAGCGCTGCGCGAGATCCCACAGGGTGTCGCCGTTGACGACCTCGTAGTACCGGGGCGGCGCCGTTTGCGCCGTGGCGGCCGACGGAGCGAGCGAGGCCGCGAGGAGCGCCCCCGCAGCGGCGAGGGGGCGCAGAAATGCGGTGAGCGACTTCACGGGCTTTGTCGGGTACCGCAGCCGCGGGCGGGAGGTCAAGGCACCCCCCCGGCGCGATCCCTCGCGGGCGACGCGCCGGCGCACCCAGCGCACGTCCTACGGTGCGCCGAGGCACGCGCTGCGTGATCGATGTGCGCGACCGCGCGGCGAGAGGCGCGGAGGGGGGCGGAATCGCGGGCAACCCCGCACGCCGTAGGGGGATGGTGCGGCCCGTGCTTTGGGGCCTTCTTCGCGCACGATCAGGGGCCACAGGTACGGCGTCTGCGACGCGGACGGAGCAGTAAGATGAACCTCGAGCTGAGACAGAAAGCGCTGCTCTACGCGGCGCTGGGCGCGCTGACGGTAGCGTGCAGCGGCGAGCCGGGTACGAACGGCACCGGGTGTACGGTCACCACGAACGCCGACGGGAGCAGCACCATCCGGTGCACCGACGGCACCTCGGCGACGCTGCGCAACGGGATGAACGGCACCAACGGCGCGAACGGCGCCGACGGCGCGGCGGGTACGTCGTGCACGGTGTCGGCGACCGACGCGGGGATGCGCATCATCACCTGCACCGACGGCACGCGCGTCGAGGTGCCCAACGGCAGCGACGGGACCTCGTGCACGCTCGTGTCCGACCTCGACGCGGGCACCCGCATGATCCGCTGCGCCGACGGCACCAGCACCACGATCACCAACGGCCGCGACGGCACCAACGCGACGGTGCTGGGCAACCACGGCTCGGCGCACCTCCTCTCGACGGGGGCCTACGCGGGCGGCGCCAAGGTGCTCGCGCGGGCGACCATCACCGCCGCCACGGCGACGCCCGAGGGGCGCGTGACGGTGAACTTCCGCGTCACCGACCGCGGCGGCCGCGCGATCAACAGCGTGGCGGCCATTACGGCCAACATCGCCAGGCTCGCGCCGCAGGGTGCCAGCGAGGGCTCGAACCACTGGGTGCCGTACATCTACCGCACGCAGACCGTGGTGGGCACCGGCTCGTGGCCCGCCCCGGCGGGCACCACGGCCATTCAGGCCAACCGCGAGAGCAACGGGGTTCTCACGAACAACGGCGACGGCACGTACAGCTACGCCTTCGCGACCAACCTCACGACCGCGATGATGGGCACCACGGCCATCCCGTACGAGCGCAACCGCACGCACCGCATCGTGATCATGATGGGCGGCGCCAGCGGCCCCACGGCCGACGCGTTCTTCGACTTCGTGCCCGACGGGTCGGCCGTCACCGAGCGCCGTGACATCGTGCAGACCACGACCTGTCAGGGGTGCCACAACACCAACGAGTTTCGCGGCCACGGCGGCGACCGCCTGTCGGTCGAGTCGTGCGCGAGCTGTCACGTCCCCGGCAGCGTAGACCCGCACGGCGGCGAGAGCCTCGACCTCCCGGTGATGATTCACAAGATCCACGCGGGCGGCGAGCTGACCCGCGTGCACGGCCCCGACGGCATCGTGTACGACAACCCCGCCACCCCGGTGAACGAGGCCGCCGACAACGGCCGCTACGCCATCTGGGGCTTCGGCGACCGCCCGGTCTCGTGGGAGCACGTGGAGTTTCCCGCGGTGCTCTCCAACTGCACGGCCTGCCACACGGGCACCGGCGCGCAGGTCGACAACTGGAACACGCACCCCTCGCGCAGCGCGTGTGGCTCGTGCCACGACAACGTGGTGTTCTCGACGGGCGTCAACCACGGCAACGCCACCATGATGCCCGGCGCGCAGACGAGCGACGCTATTTGCACCACCTGCCACCGCCCCACCGGGGGCATCGCGCCCATCGTCACGCTCCACAACTGGACCACGCGGCAGGTGCGCAACCAGCCCGAGTTCAACGCCACCCTCACGATGACCCCGCCCGCCAACGGGCGCTTCTACGTGGCCGGTGAGGCCCCCGTGGTGTCCATCGCGCTGCGCGACGCGGTCACCGGCGCCGCCATCGACGCCACCACGCTCGGCGAAGACACCACCGCCGAGGGCTGCCCCACCACGTCGGCGACGTGCCCGCCGCGCGACGGCCTGCTGCGCGCGGCCTCGCTCTTCGTGCACGGCCCCCGCGCCCACCGCATGCCGGTGCTCACCACGGCCGCGCGCTCGCAGGTGGTCAGCGCCACCACGGGGCCCTTCAACCTCACGGGCACGGGCGCCTCGCTCATTCTCAAGCTCGATCAGGGCGCCGACGTGCACACGCTCAACGTGGCCGGCGGCGACGTGCTCCGCAGCGCCCTCGTGACCGTGCCCGTCGCGGGCGGCACCTTCGTGAGCGCCGCGGCCGCCACCACCGACGAGGTCGTGACGTGGCTCAACGCCAACGCCGCCTTCGCGGCCCGCGCCCGCGCCTGGAACGACGCCGGCAGGGTCGGCCTTCGCAGCCGCAACCTCGGCCCCGTGCACGCGCTCCAGCTCCAGGCGAGCGCCGTCACCACGGCCGTCTTCGGCGGCGACGTGACCGTGCACATGCCCACCGGCTCGACGCCGGGCAACAACGTGAGCCGCCGCGTGGTGGCCGCCAACAACGACCCCAAGGCCAACTGGACCACCGCGGCCATCACGTACCAGCTCGACCCGGTGGATGACCTCGCGCCCGGCACCTACGTGGTGAGCATCGAGTTCGCCGACCGCGGCCGCGTCGACGAGACCAACTACGTGACCCCCACGGTGGCGCGCCTCACCTTCCAGGTGGGCCAGGCTACCGAGGAGCCCCTCGTGGCCGGCAACTGCAACTCGTGCCACCAGAACTCGACGGGCACGGGCTTCGTTCTCGACCCCTCGCGGCACAACAAGATCTTCAACAACACCGCGCTCGACCAGTGCGGCGCCTGCCACGACTACCAGCCCCAGGCTGCTGTGGGCGCCGGCTGGACGGGCGCGCGCCCCATCTCGCGCCGCGTGCACGCGATCCACTTCGGCTCGTCGCTGAACTTCCCGCTCGCGACGGTCGACTACGCCAACGGCGACCCGGTGCAGGGCCGCAACTGGAACATCACCTTCCCGCAGGACGTGCGAAACTGCGAGACGTGCCACACGCCCAACACCACCAGCGGCACGTGGGCCACGCGCCCGCAGCGCATGGCCTGCTCGGGCTGCCACGACTCCGACGCTGCGATGAGCCACATGCGCATCCAGACCTTCGACCCCACGCCGACGGACCCCTGGAGTGGCGACGAGCAGGAGTCCTGCGCGACGTGCCACTGACATGAACCTCCTCCGCGCCCTCCCGCTCGCGCTCTGTCTCGCGCTCGCCGCGTGCAATGCCTCGCACGGCGCCTCGCCCGCCAACGCCCCGCGCGTCGAGGGCGAGGTGCTCGCGACCGTCAACGGCGTGCCCGTGACCCGCGACGAGGTGCAGGGGGCGGCGCACGGGTCGCTCTCGCACGGCGGCGGGGCCCCCGAGCGCAACGACGACGCGCTCGCGCGCCTCATCGACGACGAGCTCCTCGCGCAGCGCGCGGTGGCCACCGGGCTCGACCGCGACCCGGCCTTCCGCGAGGAGCTTCGCGTCGCCGAGGCGCGCTTTCGCGTGTGGCGCCGCACGCAGCTCGCCGCCCTCATCGAGCGCCGCACGAACGACGCCGACGCGGGCGTGAGCGACGCCGACGCGCGCCGCTGGTACGAGGCCAACACGGCCCGCGCCCGCTCCGAGGTGCGCGTGGCGCAGATTCTCCTGCGCGACGAGGGGGCAGCCGCGCAGGCGCTCCGCGAACTCCGCGGCGGGGCCAGCTTCGACGACGTGGCCCGACGCCTCGCGCCGCCGAGCACCG
The DNA here is from genome assembly GCA_903885885.1 of uncultured delta proteobacterium. Classification (GTDB taxonomy): domain Bacteria; phylum Myxococcota_A; class Polyangia; order Polyangiales; genus CAISKJ01. The sequence continues at coordinate 6,178 of CAISKJ010001559.1, read as the reverse complement.
ACCCCGCCGAGCGCCCCTGGGTGATCGGCCCGCTGCGCTGGCATCAGCTCCCCGACGCGTGGCGCGCGCCCCTCGACGCGCTCCGCGTCGACGAGGTCAGCGAAGTGATCCGCGGCCCCAACCGCCGCTTCTGGATCTTGAAGCTCCTCGAGCGCCGCGAGAACACCGAGCTCACCTTCGCGTCGACGCGCGCCACCATCGCGCAGGTGCTCCGCGACGAGCGCGCCGCCACCGAGCGCACCCGCCTCCACGACGAGCTCCGCCGCGGAGCGCGCATCGTCTACAGCGCCCCCGCCCCGGGCCGCTGAGCCTCTTCTACCGTCCCAGCCGCGCGAGCTCCGCGCGAAGACGCTCCACCTCGGCGAGGATGTCTCCCAGGGGCGCGTATGCGAACTCCCCAACCCCGCTTCGAGTCCTCGTACCCGCGCGAGCTGCCTCCTCGGGGGTCGGCCAGAGATCAGTGCCATCTGGTCGATCCGCGAGCCGAAGTCGCAACCCTCCATCGGTGACTACGAGCCACGCGCTCAACTCATCTGAACGCGCTGGGCCATCGCCCGCGTAGACCCGCCGGAACTCTTCGCGCTCGCCACGGCGCCACACCTGGAGTCGATAAGGCTCACCTCCGCGGGGACCGCACAAGAGCGGGTCGAAGATCCAAAGCTCCCGCGTCCCGCTGGCCGCGTACTTCTGCGGCTGCTCGTAGTAATCCTCGTCGGCCGTCTCGTCGTTCACCACCTCGACGGCGACGCGCGGGGGAGCGTGGCCCGCCACCCAGGTGCGAAGGCTCACGTCGTGGAGGCCCAGCGGCGGCGAGGGCTCCACGAGGTACACGTCGGGCTCGACACCGACGCGCGGGTGCGACGGATCCCAGCGCACTGCGATGTGCCCGCTCACCAGCGCGTCGGCGCCTCGGCGGTTGCACCACGCCGTCAAGATGAGCTTGAGCAGGTCGCAGATCGCAACCTGCAGCGGGTTCTCGGGCATGCGCTCCGCGTCGTCGTCGAGCACCCACCGATCGCTGGCGATGGGCACCTCGTACTGAATCTCTGCGCGCCTCGCGGTGCCCGACGCCATGCTGGCCGTTGTACCACGCGCCCTCGCGCTCGACGCTCCCCTCGCACGGCCGTGAGAGCCTCTCCGCGGGCGTCACCTCGGCTCTCACGGGTGTAAGACGCTCCCCGCGGGCGTCACCTCGGCTCCTACGGCCGTAAGACGCTCCCGGCGCGCGCGAGTGACCCTTTGCGGGTGATGAGAGCGGGCGAGCGCGCCTACTTCGGCTGCTTCTCGTCGTCGGTGGGATCGTTGTCGGTCGACTCGGTGCGGCCCGGACGGCGCGCGCTCGGGCGCACCTTCTCCGCGTGGTCGTTCATCCCTGCGGCCCGCAGCACCGTGGCCGTCATGCTGGCAGCGCTCGCGAAGGTCTCGTCGTTCGCCTCGACGGCGGCGTTCTTGCGGCTCTGCGTGGTCTCCAGCTCGCGGCGCTCGCGCTCTACATCGTTGAGCGCCGCCTTCAGTGCACCGACGTGCTCGACGATGCCCTCGGCCAGCGCCTTACGATCGACGCTCACCCCGCGCTTCTTCGGCGCCGGGAGGTGCACGGTCGCATCCACCAGCTTCGCGGCGGCGCTCTCGGCCCAGCGCGCGAGGCCCGCGCCGTCGCCCGCCGCGGGCGCTGGCGACGCCATCCCCACGAGCCGCAGCGCTCCGCTGCCGTACACCGTCTCCACGCCGTCGCGCGCATGCACGCAGGCCTCGCGCACGAGCGCCGCTGCGGCGTCGCGCCGCCTGCGCGGGGCCTCGTCGTCGGCCTTCTCGTCTTCGTGCGCCTCGTCGGCGGCCACGGCCGCGGCATTGTCGCGCGCCAGCGCGCGCCCGAAGAGCGTGAGAAGCAGCCCCACGTCGGGCATCGCCTCGCCCTTCTTGAGCACCGTCTTGAAGCGCGCGGCGAGCGCCTCGCCCGCCTTCTCGGCGTGCTGCTCGACAGACGAGATCACAGCCCGCGCAGACTTCTGTCGATCAATGACTTCCTTCGACATGGTTTCTCCCCTCCCGTTGGCGCCACGACGGCACGCCGTGCGCAACGAGATAGTACCAACGTCTCACTCGCTCGGAAACTGGATCTCCGCCCCCGCCCCGGGCCGCTGACCCTCTCTCACACCCCTGGCAACCGCAGCTGCTCGGGCTTGCGCAGCCGCACCTTGCGCCGCAGCCGCGCGATGCGCCGCGCGTGCAACTCGGGCTCCTCGGCGTCGGCCGCTCGCAGCGCGTGCGCGAGGGCGCGCGCCGCGTCGGGGGCCGTGCGCTCGTAGCTCTTCGCGAGCTCGAGGTGCACCGCGGGGTCGTCGGGCGCGTGCGCGAGGGCGTCGAGGAGCCGCGCGCGCATCGCCTCGGGGTCGCGCGTGCGCTTGTGAATCTTCGCCGCCAGCACGTGCGCGTCGCGGGCCACGTGCGACTCGCCGCGCGCGGCCCCCATCGCGGCGGCCTCGGTGGCGAGGAGCACGGCGAGGTCGGCGTCGCCCGCGCGCTGCGTGGTGCGCGCGAGCCCGACGAGGTCGTTGGCTTCGAAGCGCCCCTCGGCCTCGGTGCGCGCGAGGCGGGCGCCGAGCTCGCCGGTGAGGGCCGCGAGGGCGGCGAGGTCCCACGCGTTGTGCTCCACCACGGGCACGATGGCCTCGCGCGCCGCGTCGCCCTCGCGCAGAAAGCGTTGGTAGCGCTCGGGGATGTCGGCCCCGTCGATGTCGCCCACGCGCGCGAAGCCGAGCACGTCGCGCTCGAGCGTGGTGAGGTTGCAGCGCTCGACGCGCGCGCCGTAGATGCGCCGCGCGACGTGCAACAGGTCGAGGTGCGGCGGCTCGACGGGCTGCCCCACGCGCGCCATCACGAAGCGCGACCGCAAGAGGGGCAGGTCGAAGGTGCGGCCGTTGTAGGTGACCAGCGCGCCCGCGGCGGCGATGCGCGCGGCCACGCGCGCGAGCATCGGCGCCTCGTGCTCGACGTCGGCGAGGAGCAACTGCTCGAGGTGCAAGGTGGCGCCCTCGAACCACGCCATGCCCACGAGAAACGCGAGCGTCCCGGTGCCGCCCGAGAGGCCCGTGGTCTCGGTGTCGAGAAAGAGCGCGCGGCCCGCGTCGAAGCCCGCGAGGGCGGGGTCGAGCGCGAGCGTGGCCGCGTGCGCGCCCGCCACGTCGAGCGCGCGACGGAGGGCCACGCGGCCGTGGCGCGCGTCGTCGTCGTAGGTGCGCAGCGCGCGGTGGGTGTCGTCGGCGTGCGCGGTGAAGGGCCACGCGCACTGCGCCACGGGCGCGGCGGGTGCGTCGGGCGCGGGCTTGCGCTTCGTGCGGGCGGCCACGGCCTTGAGGCGCGCGCGGAGGTCGTCTTCGGGGGGGGCCGCGGCGACGACGGGCGCGGGCTCGACGATGGGCGCGGGCTCGACGACGGGGGGCGCGTCGGGGGCGGCGGGAGCGGCCGCGTCGCGCAGTCGAGCGAGCTTGCGCCGAAGGTCCATCGCGGTAACTCGCGCGGACCCTATCGCACTACGCGGGAGGGGTCACCCCGAGCGCGCGAAAGATCGCCACGGCGAGGCGCTTGCGCGCGGTCGCGCCCGTGTCGATGCCGGGGCCCACGCAGGCGGGGCAGCCGTCTTCGCAGGGGCACGAGAGCACCGCGCCGTAGGCCCGCGCCATGAGCTCGTCGCGGCGTTCGAAGGCGCGCTCGGCGAGGCCCACGCCGCCCGCCACGGCGTCGAAGAGAAATACGGTGGGGGCGGTGCCCGGCCCGGTGCGCTCGTCGCGCGCGGGGGGCGCGTCGTCGATGCGCCCGCCGAGGGTGGTGTCGAGGTCTTGCGGCGAGCACATGAGGGCGAGGCTCGCCATGGTGCGCAGCGACCACGCCACGCCGCGCAGGCCGTCGAGCACGCGCGCGCGGCCCGCGGGGGCGCCGCGGTCGTCGGGCAGGGCCGAGAGCGCTTCGAGCGCGTCGTCGGCGAGCACCATCCAGAAGGCGCTCGTTTGCATTTCGAGGGGTGCGCCCTCGAGCTCGCCGTAGCCGAGGTTCTCGTGGGTGTGAAAGCGCACCTTCTTCCACCCCTCGAGGTGCGTCGACACGTTCACCTCGCCGAAGCCGCAGGCGTCGCCGCCGTCGTCGCGGAGCGTGCCCGTGCGCGCGGCCTCGATCACGGTGACCTCGACGCGGGTGCGGGGCTCGGTGAACCAGTCGTGCGGCGACGGCTCGACGAGCACCTTGCGCAGCGCCTCGTCGACGCGCGCGACGAGGTACGTGCTCCCCTCGTGCTGGTACACCGCGTTGGGGTGCAGCTGCAGGCGCGCGCTGCGCCCGTCGATCTCCGAGAGGGTGACGTCGCGCGCGGCGTCGACGATGAGCACCGCGTCGCGCCCCACGGAGCGCAGCGAGACTCCCTGCGCGGGGTACTGCCCTGCCACCCAGTGCCAGCGCGTCGCGCCGCGGTGCACGAGCCCCTCCGAGGCCAGCATGTCGAGCGCGTCGGCCACCACCTCGTGGGCGACGGTGCCGAAGGCCTCGCCCTTCGAGAAGGGCAGTTCGAACGCGGCGCAGCGCAGGTGCTGGAGAAACACCTCGACGTTGTCGGGGTCGATGCGCGCCTCTTCGACGGGCGTGCCCACGAGGTAGCGCGGGTCGCGCGCGAGGTACTGATCGACGGGCCCCCCCGACGGGACGAGCACCGCGAGGCTGGCCTCGCCGCGCCGCCCCGCGCGCCCGAAGCGCTGCCACAGGCCCGCGAGGGTGCCGGGGTAGCCCGCGCACACGACGGCGTCGAGGTCGCCCACGTCGATGCCGAGCTCGAGCGCGCTGGTGGCCACCACGCAGCGGATGTCGCCCGCGCGCAGGCCCTCCTCGACGCGGCGGCGCGCGCCGGCGAGGTAGCCGCCGCGGTAGGCCTGGATGCTCTCCTCGGGGATGTTCTCGGGCACGAGGCGGTCGCGCAGGTAGCGCAGCATGGTTTCGACGGCGCCGCGCGACTGGCCGAACACGATGGTGGGCACGTTGGCGCGCACGAGGTCGGCCGCGACGCGCACGGCGCTCTTGAGGTAGCTCGGTCGAATGCCCAGCTCGGGGTTGAGCGGCGGCGGGTTGTACACCGCGAGGTTGCGCGCGCCGCTCGCGGCGCCCGACACGGTGATGGCCTCGACGGGCGCGCCGGTGAGCCTGCGCGCGTGCGCCTCGGGGTTGCCGATGGTGGCCGACGCGCAGAGAAAAACGGGCTCGGACCCGTGGAAGCGCGCGACGCGGGCGAGGCGGCGCAAGAGGTTGGCGACGTGCGAGCCGAAGACGCCCGTGTAGGCGTGGAGCTCGTCGACGACGACGTAGCGCAGCGAGGCGAAGAGGCGCGCCCACGCCGCGTGGTGGGGGAGCACGCCCGCGTGGAGCATGTCGGGGTTGGTGATCACCACCGAGGCGCGCTCGCGCACGGCGCGCCGGGCGTCGGCGGGCGTGTCGCCGTCGTAGGTGGCCACCACGGCGGGGAGGCCCGACGCGCCCACGAGCCCGGTGAGCGCGTGCTCTTGATCGCGCGCGAGGGCCCGCGTCGGAAAGAGGAACAGCGCGCGCGCCCCGGGCTCGACCGCGACGCGCTGCACGACGGGGAGGTGATAACAGAGCGATTTGCCCGACGCGGTGGGCGTGGCGACGACGACGTGACGGCCCGCGAGGGCGAGCTCGTAGGCGCGCGCCTGGTGGGTGTAGAGGCGCTCGACGCCGCGGCGGCGGAGCGCGTCGGCGAGGCCCGGCGCGAGGTCGTCGGGCAGGGACGACGTGGCCGCGGGCCGCGGGGCGGCGCGGTCGAGGAGGGTCAGCGCGGCGCGCGCCGAGGGGTCGCGCTGCCATTGCCGGAGCACGGCGTCGACCCCGCGCGCGCGCTCCCACGGTGCCTTCGGCATAGAGGGGGCGCGGACACTAGCACGCGCTACGGAAACGCATACCCGTACGCCTCGAGGAGGGTTTTGCCCTCGCCCTCGTGGAGGTACTGAAGAAAGCGCGTCGCGGCCTCGCGGCGCGCGGGGTCGCGCGCGCACATCACCGCCACCTGCTCGATGGCGCGGTAGAGGTCGGAGGGCACGGCGAGGCTGTCGCCCTCGGTGACGGCCACGCGGGGCACGATGGCGGCCTGCGCGGTGTTGGCGCGGAGCATCTCGAGGCTCTG
>CAISKJ010001558.1 GCA_903885885.1 uncultured delta proteobacterium | reverse complement strand
TGCCGACGGCGCGTGCCGCGCGTGCCCGACTGCGCGTTGCCGTAGTCGCGCCGCGAGAAGTACGCGAGCCACAGGAGCCGTCGCCCGCCGCCCTCCTCGGTCGTAAACGGCGAGAACGTGGGGCGAAACGACTCGACGCCGCTCGCGCCCCCGTTGGCGCGATCGAGGCGCCACGGCGTGCCGTCGCCGTCGCGCTCGACGAGGTACAGCGCGCCGGGGCCCGTCATCGAGAAGGCGCCCACGCCGTGCTGAAACGCGAGGTAGCGCGAGTTGGGCGACCAGGTGGGGTACGCGTCGGTCTCGCCCGCGGGCGTGGCCATCGCGAGCGCGCTCCCGCGGTGAAGAATGCGCGGCGCGTCGAACACCGTGGGCCGCGTGCCCGGGTCGCGCAGGAGGGCGAGGTCGCCGCGCACGGGGTTGCCCTGCGTGTCGAGCGCCACGTTGGCGATGTAGGCGATGTTGCGGCCGTCGGGCGACCACTCGGGCTGCGTGGCGTTCTCGGTGGGCAGGCCCATCACGGGCTCGTCGGCGCCCGTGCGGGGGTTGATCATCCCGAAGGGGCCCGCCCATCGATCGGTGGCGCAGGTGACGAGGCGCGTGCCGTCGGGGTTGAACGACGCGCACTGAAACGCCGCAGCGGTGGCCACCGTGGGCGCGGGGTCGGCGCTGAGGTCGGCGGTGAGGTCGAACACGCCGCCGCCCATGCCCGCGCGGGTGGTGGCCTGCGCGGCGAGGTAGCGCCCGTCGCGCGAGACCGTGTGGCACGCCACGCAGCGCGTGCCGTCGCGCATGCGCGGGGCGGGCTGCGGAATGAGGTCGACGCTCGTCGCCGCGTCGGGGCGAATGCGCGCCATGCGACCGGCGAGGAGGTTCCAGTAGTAGACCGAGCCGTAGACCGCGCCGTGCGAGAAGCGAACGCGCACCGGCGAGCCCGCGAGCACGTCGCCGGTGGCCATCTCCCATCGGTCGACGGTGATCGTGAGCTCGTCGTCGAGGTCGCTCTCGACGGCCGCGCGCCACGCCTCGGCGCCCACGCGGTGCGCGAACGTAAACGCGTTGCCCGTGTGCTCGAGGTACACCGTGGTCACGGCGTGGGGCTTGGCGATGCGCACGCGGTAGATGTCGCCCGCCGCGCCGCGCTCCCACTGCAGTGTCGCGGGCGCCACGTTGTTGGGCATGAGGGCGCCGTCGAGCGGGTACACGATGCGCGTGGCGCGCGCGGGGTCGTTGCGCAGGGTCGCACCCGCGAAGGGCGCGGCGAGGTTGGGGCGCGGCGGGTCGAACACGTCGCGCTGCACCACCACCGAGAGCGTGGTCGTGGCGTTGAGCACCATCGCCCGCGCGCCGGTCACCGAGACGCGCACGGTGACGGTGCCGCCGCCGACGCCCGAGGCCGTGAACAGCCCGTCGCCGTTGATGTCGCCGAGGCGCGGGTCGGAGAGGCTCCACACGCCGTTGGGCATCACCACGCGGGTGTTGTCGCGCCGCACGCCGTAGGCGCGAAACGCGAGCGTGGGGCGGTCGCCGCTGCGCGCGGTGAGCGAGGCGTTGCCGGGGTCGATCTCGACGCCGATGACGTCGCGCGCGTCGCCCGTGGCGCCGTCGGCGGTCGCGTCGAAGACGGGCCCGTCGGGCCTGGCGACCGCGTCGTCGGCGTCGACCGCGGCGCCGTCGGGCGCGGTGTCGCCGGGCGGCGACGAGGCTTCGCACCCGAAGAGACCCGCGGCGACGACGAAGACCACCCCGTAGCGAGAGCTGTATGCGCGCATGCGTGAGGCCGCCGTTATACACCCACTCCAGCGCCCGCAGTCGGCGCTTCTCCCCGTCGATCAGAACGTGCCCACGACGCCGAGCTCGGCCCCGCCGGGCGCGAGCGACGCGACGGGCACCACGCGCCCCGCGCGCGCGACGGGGGCCGCCGGCGCCGCCGACGCCGACAGCTCGTACCCGACGACGCCGCCGACCGTGGCCGCGCCGAGAAACACCAGCGACGACGCGCGCCAGTCGAGGTCGGTGGCCGCCACGACGGCGAGGCCCGCGGCGCTCCCGGCGAGCGCGCCGAGCGACGCGCCCCACCACGCGCCGTTGCCGCCGAGACGGTCGCCCATGAGCGTGACGCCCGCCGCCGCGCCGACGCCCGCGCCGAGAAACGCGGGCGCGAAGATGGCAGTCGGCAGCCGCCCCTGGCACGCGCCGCTCAGCGAGCCCGTGGGCGTGGCCGCGTTGAGCGCGTCGAAGCCGCAGGCGAGGCCGCCCGCGAGGAGCCCGACGCCGCCCACCGCCCCCGACGCCGCCCCGCCCGCGAAGAACTCGGCGACGACGCGGATCCCGACGGGCGAAGGGCCTCCCGCGGGGCGCCCCATCGCCGCAGCGTACCCGTTGCTCATGTTCTGAAAGGTGTCGTTGCGCTGCGCCGAGGCAGACGACGCGAGGGCCATGAGCGAGAGCGAGAGGGCGCAGACGGTGAGGCGGCGGTGCGACATGGCGAGACCTTCTTTCGGCGCGCGACGGGGCTGTGTGAGCCGCCGCGGCTGAAGGGCCTCGTCGCGAGGGCCATGCCGCGCGAATTTGCGCACAAAACAAGGCGTTTCGAGGTGTTTCGGGCGGGGCTCGCGCGCCCCACCGTGGCGTCGACGCGTCGCTCCGCGTCCTGGCGCACGCAGCGCCTGAACCCTACGGCGCGAGCGGATGCACCCGTGCCACACCGTCGTCGTGCACGAGCACGAAGCGAGCGCCGTCGGGCAGGATGAGCGCGCGGGCCTCGTAGCGGTAGGTCGTCGAGGGGCTCCACGCGACCTCGGCGGTGGCGCCCGCAAACCACAGGAGGACGGCCGTGCCCTCGCCGCGCGCGTCGTCACGCGTGGGCACCGCGAGCAGCGCCCGGGGCATGTCAGCGCGGTCGAAGCCGACCGTCAGCACGCGCGCGAAGCGTGTGGTCGGCTCGCTCGCGCCCAGCTCGACGCGCGCGGCGAGGTCCCATCGGTACACCACGTCGTTGAAGGCCGAGAGCGCGCGGCGCCCGTCGCGCGAGATCGCCAGCGCGAAGGCCCGGTCGTTGGGCCCGTTCGCCGAGGCGGGCGACGTGCGGGCCAGCACGTGCGTGGCGGCGACGCGGCCCCGCGGTGCCCCCCTCCCAACGGAACAGCGCGAGATCGCCCGACTTCTGCGCCACGAGGAGCCCGCCCCCGTCGGGCAGAAAGCGCAGCGCCTGCGGCCGCACCACGGTGAGCACCGCGCGCGGCGCCTCTGCGGCGAGGCCGCCGACGTCGCGCAGCGGCACATCGTCGTCGTGGCCGCACGACGCCACGAGCGACCCGTCGGGCGAGACGTCGACCGCGCCGCTGGACCGCGCCGCCGCGCCGAGCTCCGGGAGCACTGCGCCGTCACGGGCGCTCACGCGCGCAAGCACGGGCGCGACCGCGCCGCCGGGGCCGTTCGCGGTCATCACCAGCGCGGCGCCGTCGGGCGTGCATGCGAGCGCGTGCTCCCACCAGTCTGCGCGCTCCGAGCGCCACCGCTGCGTCCCGTCGCCGGTCGCGACCGCGCGCAGCGCGACGGCGGAGCAGGTGAACACGGTGCTCGCGTCGGGGCTCGCGGCGAGCGCGAAGGGCACGTCGCCGCGGTCCTGGTGCGCGAGGGGCGCGCCGGCGCCGTCGTGCACGACCACGCGGTGCACCGCGGTGCCCACGTACACGCGTGACCCGTCGGGCGCGAACGCGAGCCCCGGCCCCGAACCGCCCAGCGCGGTCACCGCGTCGTCGGCGTCGGTGCGCCAGAGCGTTGCCGGGCCCGCGGCGCCGACGGACGGCCCGTGCGCGATCGCCACCCACGGGCGCGTCGGGTGGGCTGCGAGGTGCGCGGCCTCGCGGGCGCCGAGCGGTGTGGATGCGAGGGGCGCGTCGCGGTCGATCGCGTAGCACCGCGCGACGGGCTCGCGCCCCACCACGAACACGCGCGTCGATGTGGCGTCGAACGCGATCGCGCGAACGAGCGCGGGGTCTTCGTGGCGCTCGGTGACCGGCTCGCCCCAGAAATCGTGCGTGTCGACGTCGTAGGAGAACGCGCGCGGACCGCGCCAGACGCGCGCCACCGCGAGGGTCTCGAGGGCGCGCAGCGTGACCTCGCCGGGCGCCGCATCGGTCGCCTCGGCGAGCCACGCGAGGTCGGGCGAGAGCGCGCACGCGGCGACGCCGTGGTCGAGCCGCGCGAGCTCGGTCTCGGTCAGGTCTGCGGCGAGCCGCGAGACGTGCGCGGCGCCGTCGCGCTCCCACACGACGACGAAGCCGCCGTCGCGGTGCGGCGCGAGGGCGCGCACCCCACGCCGTGTGCTCAGCGCGCGCGCGCCGTCGCGTACGGACCACACTTCGAGCAGGTCGGTATGAACCGCCGCGAGGTGCGCGCCGTCGGCCGAGAACGCGAGCCTGCGCACCGCCCCGCCGCGGGGCCATTGGAACCGTCGCACCCGCGCCCCGTCGGCG
>CAISKJ010001557.1 GCA_903885885.1 uncultured delta proteobacterium | reverse complement strand
GGCGAGGGAGCGAGAGCAAGACAGCGAGCGTGTGGGAGAGGAGGAATGGGGGAGGGGAGAGATGGGGAGCTCGATCGCGCGCAGGAGCGACGCGAGCGCGGCCGGGTCTGCGGGGCGCTCGGAGGGCGCGCGGTCGAGGGCGCGGGTGATGAGCGCGTCGAGCGCGGCGGGCACCGCGGGGTTCGCGGCCGCGGCGGAGGGAGGGGCTTCGAGGAGCTTGCGCACCGCGACGGCGGTGTTGTTGCTGGCCGCGAAGGGGACGTCGCCCGTGAGGGCCTCGTAGAGCAGCGCGGCGATGGTGTACACCGACGCGGTGGGCGTGGGCGCGTCGCCGTCGATGAGCGCCTCGGGTGGCGCATAGGGCGCGGCGGCGTCGAGGGCGCGCGTCGCATCGTTGGACTTCGGCGCCTCGAGCGCGAGCGTGACGCGCACGGCGTCGCCGTGGAGCTCGACCTCGAGCGGCGTGATGGGCGGCGCCACGCGGCCGCGCGTGCGCGACGGGTCGAGGGCGGCGCAGAGGCCCGACGCGATGGCGAGGGCGCGGCCCACGGGCACGCGGCCGCCGTCGCGGAGCAGGTCGGCGAGCGTGCGCAGCCCCGTGCCCTCGAGCGGGGTCGCATCTTCGACGCAAAACGAGAGGTCGTCGGTGAACGTGCGATCGCACGACGGGCAGCGCTTCATCGGGCCGCGCCCAGCCTACCAGAGGCGACGGCGAGGGCACGCACGCGAAGGACTTCCAACGTTGGGGCGCCGCGCGGTGTAGCATCGCGCGCAATGCCGAGGCTTCGACGACTCGTGGTGGTGGGCGCGCTCGTCGCGCTCGCGGGGTGTCCCTCTCGCGGTGGCGACGGCACGTCGATCAGGCCCGCGCAGACCTATGCGCAGTCGTCGGGGTGGGAGCCTCCGGCGGCCGAGCGCGACGGCTATCACGCGCTCACGCGCGCTACGGGAGCGTCGCCGCTCGCGCCCGACGCGGCGCTCGCGGCGGTGGCCACCGAGCTCGCGCGCCGCGTCGCGCGCGACCCGCAGGCGCGCACGCCGTCGGTGCGGGTGATCCAGGCGGTCAGCTGGCTGGCGGGCGTCACCGACCCGTTGCCCGTCGTGCTCACGGTGAAGGGCTCGCACGCCAACGTCGACGCCGAGGTCGAGCGCGGGATGCGCGAGGTGATGCAGACCGAGCGGCTCACGCACGTGGGCGTCGGGCGCGCGCCGGTCTCGGGCGGCGAGGTGGTCGTGGTCGCGGCCACGCGGCGCCGCGTGCAGCTAGACGCGGTGGCGCGCAGCCTCGCCGTGGGCGGTCGCATCAGCCTGCACGGGCGCCTCGCCGAAGGGCTGCGCTCGCCGGCGATGGTGATCACGCACCCCGACGGTCACACCGAGGAGTCGACGCTGGGCGAGGGGCCCGAGTTTCTCGGTCAGCTCCCGGCGACGGAGCGTGGCGTGTGGCAGGTCGAGGTGAGCGCCGACTCCGACGCGGGGAGCACCGTCGTGGCCAACTTTCCGGTGTACGTCGACACCGAGGCGCCCGACACGCCCGAGGAGACGGCGACCGTCGAGGCCGAGGATCCCACCGCCGTCGAGGCCTCACTCTTTCGCGCGATCAACGAGTCGCGTCAGCGCGCGCGCCTCGCGCCGTTGGAGCTCATGGCGCCCCTCGTCGACGTGGCCCGCGCGCACTCGCGCGACATGGCCGACAACCACTACGTGGCGCACAACTCCCGCGAGGGCGCGACGCCGGGGCAGCGCCTCCGCGACGCGGGGCTGCTCAGCGGCCTGTCGCTCGAGAACGTGGCGCGGGGCTACGGCGCGCGCGAGATTCACGACGGGCTCATGGTGAGCCCCGGGCACCGCGCCAACGTGCTCAACCCGCGGGTGACGCACGTGGGCATCGGCGCCGTGCGCGAGGCCGGTCCCTCGGGCGCGCTGCTCGTGACGCAAGACTTCATCGAGGTGGCGCGCGCGGTCGACACGCAGGCCGCGGCCGGGGAGCTCCTGACGGTGATCAACCGCGGGCGCACCGCGCGGGGCGCTGCGGCGCTGCAGCTCCGAGCCCCCCTTCAGGCGGCCGCGGCGCGGGCTGCGCAGGCGTACTTCGAGAGCCCTCTGCGGTCGCAGGAGGAGGCCCTCGGCGAGGCCACCGCGGCGCTCCGCGGCGAGTCGTTGATGTTTCGACGGATCCAGCTCGTGGCGGCCTTCGGGCCGCGCTACCAGGACGCGGTCACGATGCAGCCGCTCTTCGAACGCGAGAGCACGGCGGTGGGGATCGGTGTGGCGCAGGGAGACCGACCGGGCGCGCCGCCGCAGTCGGTCTTCGTGGTGTACGTGCTGGCGGTGCCGCGCTGAGGATCAGAGGCGGCGCTGGAGCTCGCCCGCGGGCGTATCGGCCTGGCCGCGGCGGTACGTGAACGCGCCGCGCAGCACGTAGCTGCGGCCCTGGTTGGTGAGAATGAAGATGTCGAGGGGGTGGCCGAGGTCGGCCTCGCGCGCCTGCGGCGTCTTGAACTGAATGGTCTCGTCGTCGGCGACGCCCACGTTGGTGGCCTGGTTGGGCCCTACGCGGATCTCGAGGCTGCCGAGGCTGCGAAAGCCGCTGCCGAGAATGCGCAGCTCCTCGTTGCCGCTGGCCTTGCCGGCGCGCGGAACGAGGTCGGCGAAGAACACACCCTCCTTCTTGCAGGCCGTGCCCGAGAGCGAGGCTGCGACGAGGAACGCGACGGCGGCGTGGCGGAGACCGAGACCCATCGAAACACCATCCTCTTGCTGCCCCAATGCGACCGCGCCGGAGCGGTCGAGAACCTATGATGCAGCCCGCACGAGGGTCAACGGGAGAGTGATCCACGCGACGCGCCCGTGCCGCGGAGGCACTCCGTGCCGTTGGGGCACCGTCGTGCGCGGCGCCTCGTGCGGCGCGCGTGCCCTATGAAACAAGCGCAGACAGGGTCGCTTGACAGCGGTCCCATGCTCCGCGCATGGTCGATTTGAGACAGCGACGGTACGCTGCGATCGACCCTCAAAACCCACCGTGGCCAGACAGACCCTTCTGCTCGTGGATTCTGACGCGCGCAGCATGCGAATGCTGGAGGTGTCGCTCCGCAAGGCGGGCTACGACGTGGTGTTGGCGCGCGACGGCGCCGAGGCGCTCGCGGCGGTCACGCGCCAGGCGCCCGACCTCATCTTGTCGGACACGCGCTTCTCGCCGGGCGACGGGTCCGTCGCAGGGCCCCGCGACGGCTACGAGTTCTGCGAGCGCCTGAAGGACACCG
>CAISKJ010001556.1 GCA_903885885.1 uncultured delta proteobacterium | reverse complement strand
CGCGTCGCCGCACACGTCGCCCTCGACGCCCACCTCGACCACGTGCCTCACCTTCGCGCGGATCATCTGCTCGACGAGCGGACCGGGCGGCCCCCAGCTCACGAGCACCACGTCGGGCGCGTAGGTCTTCACCGCGCGCTTCGCGCTCAGGGCCTCGACGTTGCGCCCCACGCGCAGGCCCTCGACGGGCACCGCGCGAAACTCCTCGCGGTCGCGCTCGCTCATGCGCGCCGCGGGCTTCGCCCACGAGGCATCATCGGTGGCGATGAGCGCGTAGCGCGGCCGCGTGGCGCGCAGGCAGCGCGTGAGAAACCCGTCGCCCGCGGCCACCTCGAGCACCCGCGCGGCGCCCAATGTACGAAGGTACTTCGCGAGCTCGCGCACCCACTCGCGCGTGGGCAGGAGGTACACGGGCCCGGCGCTCGACATCTCGCACACCCACCACACGTCGCGCGGGTCGCACGCCGTCATCGCGCGCACGAGCTCGCGCTCCGCGGGGAGCCGCCGCGCGCCGCGGGGGCCCCAGAGAACCTTCACGAGCGCCTCGCGCGCGGCCCTGCGCTTCGCGGTGTCGCGGCCCAACCCGACGGGAGCAGGAACGGTGATCACGGCGCCTCGCGCACGATGCGGTACACGCGGGGGCAGTCGCCCGCGGGGTGTTCGAATCGAAAGCCCTGCCACACGAGCCACCAGGGCCCGTGGGCGTCGTCTTGAATGAGAAACGCCGGGCGGTCGGGGCCCATCATGCGATCGACGAGGCCGCGCGCGCGCGCCCCGCCGGGCGGGCCCATGCCGAGGTTGATGAACGTGATGTCGCGGCGGTCGTGCAGGGCCAGCGCTTCGTCCATCGCGTAGCCCCCGAGGAGCAGAAAGCGCCGCGCGCCGTGGGTGCAGCGCGCGAGCTCTACGGTGCGCGAGGTCTGCGCGCCGCGGTACTCCTTCGCGGCCTGCGCGTCGACGCCCACGGTGATCGCCACGCCGTACGCGACGCACGCCGTGACAGCCAGCGCGGCGCCGTGCGGGACGAGCTTCGACGCCCACCCCGACGCGCGCATCGCGCCGCGCGCGCTCACCACGAGCCCAACGGTGCCCGCCGCGAGCCACAGCGGGAGCACCAGCGTGTGCCATCGCCGCGCGGCGTCGGTCTCGGGGCGCTGCGCGAGCCACGCGATCGCGCCCGCGCTCACGGCGCCCACGAGCGCCGCGTGGAGCCAGCGCCACGGGAGCTCGGCCACGGCCACGGCCGCGAGCGCCACCGCCGCGGGCACGAGCGGCGCCACGTAGCGCACGTTCAAGAAGGGCCACCCCCACACGAAGGCTCCGCCCGTCTCGGCGCGCAGCGCGCAGCCCGCGAGCACGCCCGCGACCACGGCGGTGAGCAGCCGCCGCGCGGCCCGCGCCTGGAGCGCCGCGCCGTCTTCGAGCACCGACGAGGCGCGCGGACGCTCGGCCATCGCGCGCGACCCGACGAAGGCCAGCGCGAGCGCGGGCGAGCACTGCAAGAGCGAGCGCACGCACCAGCCGTTGAGGTACACGCCCACGCCATCTTCAGCGCGCGCGAACTCGGTGGTGAAGCTCCCCATGGAGGCCACGAAGCCCCACAGGGCGCGCGCGTAGAGCACCCACTTGGCGCGCATCTCGGTGTCGGGCACGAGGGCCGCGAGGGCGCCGAGGAGCACCGTGGTGGCCACCGCGCGCGGCGACCGTCGCACGAGCCACAGCACCGCGCCGAAGGCGATCGCGTAGGGGAGCATGGGCTTCACGCCGTCGAGGAAGGCGTGGGCCGTCTGGTTGTTGGCCTGCGCGGTGCCGCAGCCGTTGGAGTCGCAGGGGCCGTACGAGATCGGGTTCCACGACCCGAAGCGCAGGTGGTTGACGTAGGCCATGAGGGCGAGCGAGGGCGCGCTCCCGAGGCCGTACGCGGCGCCGCGCGCGAGGCGGTGCTCCCACGCGCCCAGCGACACGCACGCGAGCCCCATGAGCCCCCACGGAAGGGCGTAGAGCAGGTGGCTCCCGAGCGCGAGGCCCGCGAGCGCACCCGCGCCGAGGCCGTAGGCCAGCGTGCGGGCGAGGCGCTCGTGGCCGAAGGATCGGTGCGCGAGGTACACCGCGCCGACGCCGAACGCGGCCGCGGGCACGAAGGGCGCGGTCATGGTGGCCCAGAACCCGAGCGACGTGCTGAGCACCATCGCGTAGGCGGCGCCCACCGCGACCTGCGACCGCCCCGTGAGCCGATGCACGAGCCCGTACACGGCCAGCGCGCCGAGGGCGAAGAGCCCCCAGATGGCGCGCACGGTGCCCTGGTATCCGCCGAGCCACATGGCGGGCGCGAGCACGTAGCACAGGGGCGCCGGGAGAATGCCCCACGCCTGCCCCCGCGCGGGGATGAACCACCGCGTGTGGAGCTCGGCGTAGTCGTCGACGGGCCCGTTGTCGAAGCCGATGGAGCCGTGGTCGGCGATGGAGCGCATCTGCTCGAACCACGTGAGCGTGTCGACGTCGAAGTTCGAGTACCAGGGGCACGCGACCATCACCGCCGCGAAGAGCGCCGCCAGCGGAATGAGCGCGCGCAGCGCCGGTCGGTCTCTCCAGGGCGATGTCATCGTCGGGGCCGCGATTGGTGCAACGTCTCGCGCGCCGTGTCGAGTGCGCGCGAGATACTGTACATTCGTTCAATCTCACCCATGCGCCCCGTCGACAACCCGCCCAACCCCTGGCACGCGACGCACATCGACTGGGAGGGCGACGCCCCCGCGATGAAGCTCGAGGTCTTCGAAGAGCGCGCGAAGTCGATCCTCGCGGAGAACGACAGCCCCGACGTGCCCCACCGGTGGAGCGTCAACCCGTACCGGGGCTGCATGCATGCATGCAGTTATTGTTATGCTCGCCCCTCGCACCAGCACCTCGGCTTCGGCGCGGGCACCGACTTCGACCGCAAGATCGTGGTGAAGCTCAACGCCCCCGACCTGTTGCGCCAGGCCTTCGAGAAGAAATCATGGGCGGGCGCCACGGTGATGCTCTCGGGCAACACCGACTGTTACCAGCCCATCGAGGGCACCTACCAGCTCACGCGCGCCTGCCTCGAGGTGTGCGCCGCGTATCGCAACCCCGTGACCATTGTCACCAAGGGGTCGCTCGTGCGCCGCGACGTCGACGTGCTCGCGCGCCTCGCGGCCGACGGGTGCGCCCTGGTGGTGCTGAGCATCCCCTTCGCCGACGACGCGACGCGCAAGAAGGTCGAGCCGTGGGCGAGCTCCGTCGCGCAGCGCTTCGAAACGCTGCGCGCGCTCTCCGAGGCGGGCGTTCCCACGGGGGTGATGGTGGCGCCGGTGATCCCCGGGCTCAACGACGACGACGTGGCCGAGGTGGTGACGCGCGCCCACGCCGCGGGCGCCCGGCGGGCCGCGATGCAGCTCTTGCGACTGCCCGCCGAGGTGATGACGGTCTTCGACGGGCGCATGCGCGAGGCCTTTCCCGATCGGGTGAAGCGCATGGAGAGCGCGCTCGTGCAGGTGCGCCGGGGCAAGCGCAACGAGAGCGAGTTTGGCGCGCGCATGACGGGCAGCGGCCCGCGGTGGGAGATCGTGCGCCAGCTCTTCGCCTCCACCTGCAAGCGCCTCGGCATGAACGAGGCCCCCCGGGCGGAGCCTCGGCCCTTTCGCCGCCCCACGCGCCAGGGGAGCCTCTTCGAGGACTGACCGCGGCGCGCGCGACAGTGGTAATAGACGGCCCATGCGAAAGCGTAGCTTCGTCTTCGGGCTGGTCTCTCTGTTGGCGCTCGCGCTCCCCGCGGCGGCCGATCCCGCGCTCACGCGCCCCACCGTGGCCGTGCCGCGCGGCCCGCGCCCCGCGGCGCTCCGCACGCGCGACCTGCGCGTCGGCACCGGCGCCGTGGCCGCCGCGAACATGGAGGTCGAGGTGCAGTACGTGGGCGTCGCGTGGTCGACGGGCCGCGAGTTCGACGCGTCGTGGAACCGCGGGCGCACCTTTCGCTTCACCCTCGGCCGTCGGATGGTCATTCAAGGGTGGGATCAGGGCGTGGCCGGCATGCGCGTGGGCGGTCGCCGCGAGCTGATCATTCCGCCCGCCCTGGGCTACGGCGCGCGCGGCGCGGGCGGCGCCATCGGCCCCAACGAGACGCTGATCTTCGTCGTCGACCTCGTGTCCGTGCGGTAGCTGTCGGGTGCGCTTCCCAGGCTTGCGAGACGAGGCAGACGGGGGGCGGCGCGCGCCGCGGCTCGCGACGGCGCTCCTCGGGGCGCTGCTCTCGCTCGTGGCCCTCGGGGCCGCGACGGCCTCGTGGACGAGCCCGCAGAACGTCGACAACCGCACGTACCTCGAGATGATCGACGGCATCGTGCGGCACGGCCTGCCGTACACCACCAACGGCCCCGTCGAAGGTCACCGCGAGCTCCAGGCGCGGTGGAACAACTACGCCCGCGGGCGCCTCTGGGGCGCGCTTCCGCCGGTGTTCCCCTACCTCGCGGCGCCCGCGTATCGGGTGGGGGGCACGCTCGCGGTGGTGCGCCTCAACATCCTCATGCTGGCCCTCCTGGCCCTCGGGGTGCACCGCCTCGCGCGGCGCCTCACGGGCGACGCCCTCGCGGGCACGGCCGCGGCGTGGGCGGCCCTCGTCGCCACGCCCACGAGCACCGTGGCGCTCGACACCTCGCCCTACGCCACGATGATCACCGCCATCGTGTGGGCGACCGACTGCGCCGTCGCCTCGCTCGCGTCGCACGACGACCGCGCGGCGCGCCGATCGCGGTGGAGCGCGGCCGCCGCGGGCCTCTGCGCGGGCCTCGCGGTGGGCGCGCACCCGCTGAGCTTTCCGATGGTGGCGCCGCTCCTCGCGGCCCTCTTCGTCGTGGGCGACAACGAGGCGCCGCGGGCGCTCGCCCCCTCGCGCGCGTCGCTCACGCGCGGGGCCTGCGCGGTCGCGGGCGCGCTCGCGGTGCTCGTGTGGGTGGGCGCGCTCAACCACGCGCGCTTCGGCTCGTGGAACCCGGTCACCTACGGCCCCTGCGTGTGGCGCAGCTGCGCCGAGACGGGCCTCGACCGCCAGGGCATCGGCCCCATGCTGCGCTGGGCGCGCCCCGTGCTCCTGTGGTTCGCGGCGACCGTCGCCGTGGGCCTCTTCGTGCGGCGCTCGCGCGCGGGCCTCGCCACCGTGGCGGCGCTCTCGCTCGCGGCGCTCGCCCCGCCGTCGGGCCTGCACGACAAGGCCCTCGCGCTCGTGTCGCTCACCTGGGGCTTCGTCGTCGACGTGAGCCCCCTCACGCTCGGCTACGGCTTCGTGCCGCACCCCGACGGGCTCGGCACCTTCCTCGGCCCCTTCGCGCTCAAGTCGTTGCTGCAGTGCTCGCCGGCGGCGCTCCTCGCGGTGCTCGCGGGCTCGCGCCACGCGACGGTGCGGCGCGCGCTCGGCCTCGCGGCGCTGCCGTGCGCGGCCCTCCTCGCCTCGCTCGCGCTGCGCGCCAACCTGCCCACGGCCTACGCGCTCGGGTACCCGTTCTTGTACCTGCGCTACGTGGTGCCCGCGCTGCCCCTCGCGATGGTGCTCGCGGTGGTGGCCGTGCGCGACCTGCCGTGGCGCGCGTGGCACCTCGGGGTCGGCGCGGCGGCGTGCGCGGGCCTCTCCCTCTGGCTCTCGCGCTGGAGCGACGACGACCCGCACGCGCGCCGGGTGATGCTGCTCCGCGCGACGCTCGCGGTGGCCGCGGCCTCGACGGCGCTCGTGGCCCGCAGCCGCGGCGCG
>CAISKJ010001555.1 GCA_903885885.1 uncultured delta proteobacterium | reverse complement strand
GGCGCGCGGCGTCTTCGAGCTCGCCCTGCCGGGCGCCCTCACGCTCCGCATCCCGCACGACTTCCACGAGGAGTCGCTCGCGCGGATTCTCCGCGTGCTCCGCGAGGCGCCGTGATCTCCCTGCCGCCCTCGGTGCGCATCTTCCTCTGCGCCGACACCGTCGACGGCCGCATGGGCATCGACGCCCTCAGCGGCATGGTCACCTCCGCGCTCTCGCTCGATCCGCTCAGCGGACACCTCTTCGTCTTCCTCGCCGCGCGGGGCCGTTGTGCGCGCATCCTGTTCTGGGATCACAACGGATTTGTGCTGTATTCCAAGCGTCTGGAGCGGGGGAGGTTCCACCTGCCGCGCGAGCTCCCCGAGGGCACCACGCACCTCACCATCGAGGCGACAGACCTGGTGCTGCTGCTCGAGGGCATCGACCTCCGCGACGCCACGCGCCGCCCCCGGTGGACACCGCCCTCGACGGAGACCGCAGCGCGTTGACCCCATGGAGCTCTTGCGCGAAGCCCTTCGCGGTCACACCTCTTGGTGACTCCGATGAGCGCAGAGCCCTCCGTGCCAGTAGATTCCCTCGATCCAAGCGACCTCGACGCCGTGCGCGCGCTGCTCGTGCGATTGATCGCACAGGGCCAGGGCGACGAGGCGGTGACGCTGGTGATCCACCTGCTCTCGGAGCTTCGCGACGAGAACGTCACGCTCCAACAGCGGCTCCGCGAGGCGCTCCGACGGCTCTACGGGCGCAGCTCCGAGAAGCTCAGCGCGCAGGACCAGGCGCTGCTCGCGCGCGTGCTCGGAGGCGCCGCCGCGCCGCCCTCCGACGGCCCCGAGGCCGTGCCCCCAAAGGGCCCCAAGGGCGCCAAGAAGCCGCTCCCCGAGGGCGCCGCCCACGGCCGCGGAGCGATGCCCGAGAAGCTCCCGAAGGACATCACGCCGGTGCCCGTGCCCGAGGGCCAGCGCGCGTGCCCGCAGTGCGGCGACGCGCTGCGAGCCTTCGGGAGCGACGACGCGTGGCAGGTCGAGTACGAGCCCGGGCGCTTCGCGGTGAAGGTCGCGCGCTGCGAGCAACTCTCGTGTCGTCGATGCCGCGACGTCGTGGTGACGGCGCCCGCGCCGCCCAAGGTCATCGAGAGCGGCATGGCGGGCCCCGGGTTGCTCGCGAGGATCCTCGTGGACAAGGGCGAGGATCACCTCCCGATCGAGCGGCAGCAGCGGCGCCTGGAGCGCGAGGGGTTCACCGTGCCGGTGACCACGCTCGCAGGCTGGTGGACGCAGGCGGCCGACCTGCTGCGCCCGCTGCACACGGCCCTGGTGGGCGAGGCGATGGGCGCGTGGCTCCCGCAGGTCGACGCCACGGGGCTCGACGTGCTCGACCGCGATCACCCCAAGGGCATCCGCCTGGGCCACCTGTGGACCGCCGTGGGCGATCGCGCCGTCGTCTACGTGTACGCGCCCGCCAAGAGCAAGGGCCTCGCGGAGCTGCTCGAGCTCCGCACGAAGGAACCGCCGCGGCCCGCGGGCAGTACCGCGCCGCCGCGCCCGGGAGGTCCGGTGCAGTGCGATGGCGAGGGGCTGTTCTCGTCCGTGCAGACCGCGTCGGGGCTCGCGATCGTGCTCGTGCATTGCTGGATGCACGCGCGCCGCTACTTCGAGCGCGCGGTGAAGGCCAAGGATCTGCGCGCCGCGGTGGCAATGCAGCTCATCGGGCAGATGTACGACGTGGAGCGCGCGGCCACCGAGGCGAAGGTGAGCCCCGAGGAGCGCGCTCGCCGACGACAGGCCGAGACGTGGCCGCTGCTCGAGCGGCTGCGCGAATGGGTGCAGGAGATCGGTCCGAAGGTCGCGCCGAGCACGCCGCTGGGCAAGGCGCTGCGGTACGTGGAGCGCCGGTGGTTGTCGCTGTGCGTGTTCGTGCTCGACGGGCGCATCGGGATCGACAACGGCGAGGTGGAGCGGCAGATCCGGCGGATCGCGGTGGGCAGGAACAACTGGCTGTTCACCGGCGGCGACGAGGCCGGCGCCCGGCTGGCCACCGTGGCGTCGCTGTGCGCGACGTGCCGCAAGCTCGGGATCGACCCGTGGGCGTACCTGCGCGACGCGTTGCTGGCCGCCGGGAGCGGGATGAGCGGCCGCGAGCTCGTCGCCGGGTTCACGCCGTGGGCGTGGGCCCAGAAGCAGTCCAAGGACGCGAACGCTGAGAGCGGTGCCGTCGTCGAGAGGTGAGTCCTGCACGGGCGCGAAGATGGGGCGCGACGGAGAACGCCGCCACCACGTGCTTCGCCGTGGGTTTACGGTGCGATCGGGGGCAAGGCACGGCTTGACGACGGCGACCCCTTTGGCGTCCCAATCGCCCCGAGAGGGTCGATCGCGATGCGCAGGCGATGGGGCGTGGTCGGGGTGGTGACGGTGCTCGGGTGCGCGACGTCGATCCACGGGCGGCGCGACGACGGCGGCCGACCGCGCCACGTCGTCGCAACCGATGCGCTCGTGGCGACCGACTGCGTCGACGGCGCGGCGTGCGCAACGCCCGACGTGCCTCCCCCGTGTGACATCCCGACCCGCGCCTACGCGGGGCCCGCCGTGGCGTGTACGCCGTCGACGGGTGATCCGAGCACGGCGCAGCACTTCATCGCCGAGAACGGAACCCTCACCGCGCTCGTGTGGAACGGCAGCGACTACGCGTTCGTGTGGTCCGTGCTCGAGTCGCGCGCGCCGGTGCTCTTCGGGCTCTACTTCGGCCGCGCCGATCGCAACGGCGAGCTCGTGCCGGGCAGCACGCACCGCATCTTCGCGGCCGACCGGCATCAGACCCGCGGCGCGCTCGCCGTCGGCGCCGACGGCTACGGCCTCGCATGGCTCGACCTCCCCAACGACGGCCTCACGGTGGGGATGCGCGCGCGCTTCGCGCGGCTCGACTTCGACGGCGCGTTGATCGCCGGGAGCGAGCGCCTGCTCAGCACGCAGCACCCGCCGCACCAGGGGGTGGTCATCGCGTACAGCGCGCCGCTACGGCAGTGGGCCGTCGCGTGGCAGGGGCAGGTCGCGCTCGGGGGAGGCAACGTCGAGTCGCACGCGTACCTGTCGCGCATCGACGCGTCGTGCGCGATCGTGCAGCCCAACGCGGTGCTGCTCGACGCGCTGCGCTCCACCACGGACCCCGACCACGCGCCGTCGCTCGTCTGGGCCCGCGACCGCTACGCGATGGTGCTCAGCGAGTACGTCGCGATCCCGAACGCGCGCGTCTCGATCGCCGAGATCGACCCGACGACCGCCGCCGTGACGCGCCGTATCGTGCTGCGCGAGGGAGGCAGGCCGCTGCGCGCGACGCTCGCCACCGACGGCACGATGTACGGCGCCGCGTGGATGCAGCTCGGCCTCGACGCGCCGACCTCCAACGCCGTGTGGTTTCGGCGCGCGGCGGTGGGCGGCGACGCCCTCGGCGAGGCGGTCGCGCTCGCCGATGGGCGCCACTCGGGCGAACCCGCCGTGCTCTTCGACGGCGAGACGTTTCGTGTGGCCTTCAGCCACGGCGACGAGAACGCGGGCGGCGTGTGGCGCGCGCGCTTCTCGCGCGACGGCGCCGTGGTGGGCACGCCGGGGCTGCGCTTCGCGGGCACGCCGCCGTACTCGGCCTTCCCGCTCATCGCGAGCGACGGATGCAACGACGCCGTCGGGTGGACCGCCGTCACGGGCGCGGTCTCCCAGAGTTCGACGGTGCGCCTGCACCTGCGCGCGACCGCGGCGGAGTAGGCTCCGCGGGCTTGCGGGCGCGCAGGTTGTGATAGCTTCGCGCGCCATGGAACACGCATCCCTCGAGATGAGCGCCTCGGCGCGCAGCCTCGCGTCGACCTCGCACGCTGAGATCGACGCCGACCTCAAGACCCTCCACGAGAACGCGCGCGCCTTCGCGCGGCTCTCGGCGGGGCAGCGCGCGGGCCTCCTGCGCGAGTGCATCCCGCGCGTGGTGGCGAGCGCCGAGGCGTGGGTGCGCGCGGCCTGCGAGGCCAAGGGCCTGCGCTTCGAGGGCCCCGAGTCGAGCGAAGAGTGGCTCGCGGGCCCCATGGCCACGGTGCGCAACCTGCGGCTCCTCGCCGAGTCGCTCGAGCGCGTGGCGCGCACCGGCGACCCCGGGCCCGGCGCCGAGAAGTTCGGTCGCACGTCGCGCGGTCAGTCGGTGGCCAGGGTGTTTCCGAGCACGCTGGTCGACGCGGCGCTCTACGGCGGCTTCTCGGCCGAGGTGCGCTTCCTCGACGGCATTACGCCCGACGAGGCGCAGCGCCGACAGGCGTCGTTCTACAAGAAGCGCGACCCCGAAGGCGGCGTGTCGCTCGTGCTCGGCGCGGGCAACGTCGCATCGATTCCCCCGATGGACGCCATCTACAAGATGTTCGTCGACGGCAACGTCTGCGTGGTGAAGCTCAACCCCGTGAACGAGTACCTCGACGCGCACTACCGTGACATCTTTGAACCCCTTATTTCAAAGGGGTATCTGCGCTTCGTCAAGGGCGGCGCCGACGTGGGCACGCACCTCACGTTTCACCCCCTCGTCGACGACGTGCACATCACGGGCTCGGACCGCACGCACGACCTCATCGTGTGGGGCCCGCCGGGCGCCGAGCGCGAGCGCCGCATGGCCGCCAACGACCCGCTGCTCACCAAGCCCATCTCGAGCGAGCTCGGCTGCGTGACGCCGGTGGTGATCACCCCGGGGCCCTACAGCGAGGCCGAGCTGCAGTTCATGGCCGACAACGTGGCCACGATGGTGGCCAACAACGCGTCGTGCAACTGCAACGCGGGCAAGATGATCGTGACGTCGAAGCACTGGGCGGCGCGCGAAGACTTTCTCGCCCGCGTGCGCAAGACGCTGGCGACGTACCACCCGCGCAAGGCCTACTACCCGGGGGCCTTCGATCGGTACAAGGCCCTCGTGGGCGACCGCGACAACGTGGTGAAGCTCGGCGAGGCGGCCGACGGCGAGCTCCCGTGGACGCTGGTCTTCGGCCTCGACGCCAACGACAAGGGCGAGAAGCTCTTCAACACCGAGCCCTTCTGCCCCATCGTGAGCGAGGCCTTCCTCGAGGAGCGCGACGGGCCCGAGTTTCTCGCGGCGGCCACGCGCTTCTGCAACGAAACCCTGTGGGGCACGCTGAGCGCGGTGGTGTTCATTCACCCGCGCACCGAGTCCGACCCGACCGTGAAGGCCGCCTTCGAGAAGATGCTCCAGGAGCTTCGCTACGGCGCCGTGGGCGTCAATCAGTGGAGCGCGCTCGCCTACGCGCTGGTGGTTACGCCGTGGGGCGCGCACCCGTCGTCGACGCTCAAGAATGTTCAGGGCGGCCTCGGCTGGGTGCACAACACCTTCATGCTCGAGGGCATCGAGAAGACGGTGGTGCGCGGTCCCCTCACGGTGTTTCCGAAGCCGCCGTGGTTCATTACGCACCGCAACGCCCACGAGGTGGCCCGTCGCATGGTGGCCCTCGAGGCCGCGCCGAGCCTGCTCAAGGTGCCGTCGGTGGCCATCGCCGCCATGCGCGGCTGAGCGTCTCTCGCGCCGCGCTACGAGTGAAACCGTGAGCCCAGCATGAAGGCCAGGGCGCACAGCGCGAACACCAGCGCCGCCTGCAGCGCGACCTCGCGCGCCGACGCGCGCCCCTGCACCACCTGAACCGACATCGGCAGCGGCCGCAGCGAGCGCGCGACGGCGTCGCCCTGCGCCCGCGGCGGGATCGAGCGCTGCAGGCCCACGCGCGCGGGCTCCTTCGGGGCCTCGACGGGGCGCGCGGGCGCTTCGTCGACGGCCTTCGCGGGTGCTTCGGTCGCCGATGCGGGCGGCGGCGTGGCCGCGCGCATCGCCGCGTTCGGAATGGTGCGATCGGGGTCGCTCGCGCGCGGCGGACCGAAGAACACGCCGTGCCGCGCCGGCGACGGAGAGGTGCGCTCGCCGACCTCTTCGCCGGGGCTCGACGCGGCGCGCGAGCCGCCCGGCGTCACCGTCGCG
>CAISKJ010001554.1 GCA_903885885.1 uncultured delta proteobacterium | reverse complement strand
CGAGGGCCTCGCGCGCGAGGGCCTCCTCGTGGGTGTAGCCGTGCGCGTGCGCGAGGGCGACGCCCTCGGCGTAGGCGGCCACCGCGGCGGCCGCGCGGCCGTCGAGCGCGGCGAGCTCGGCCTCGAGGATGAGCACGCGGTGCTGGTGGTTCATCGGCGCCGTGGCGGCCCACTTGCGCAGCGCGCGCAGCGACGATTTCACCGCGCCCCGCGCCGCGGCGCCCTGCGCGCGGACGCGCGCGAAGGCCGAGAGAAAATGCAGCGCGGGCGCGTAGGCCGACCCGAGGAGCGGCTCGCGCACGCGCTCGACCACGGCGAAGCGCTCGACGGCGCGCGCCGGGTCGCCGAGCACGAGGGCGAGGAGGCCCTGGCAGAAGGCCTCGAGCGCCACGTGGTCGCTCGTGCGGCCCTCGTGCGAGGGGGCGCGCTCGTCGAAGTGCGGGCCGTGGAGGCGCGCGGCGTCGCTCGCCTCGCCGACGAGGTTGGCCACGCACTGGCGTACCACCGGGAACACGTTCGCCCGTCGCAGCCGCGAGACGGCCTCGACGTGCGCGACGAGGCCCGCGTGGATCTCGCCCACGGGCACGCCCGCGATGAGCTGCATGAAGAACACCGTCACGATGGCGTGGTCGGCGTACTCGCTGTCGCCGCAGTCGAGGGCGCAGCGGAAGGTCTCCATGTAGAGGGCCACGCTGTCGCGCAGGGGCGCGCGGCGGTGCTGGAGGAAGAGCGCCTCGGAGTAGAGCACCTTGGGGCGCTGGTCGCGGGCGTTGAGGCGCGCCACGACGCCCGCGGCCACTGCGCTCATGCGCTCGGCCCCGGCGAGGTCGCCGAGGGCGCTCGCGAGGATGGCCGAGTACGCGGCGTAGGCGGCCGCCGTCTGCGGCGCGACGCCGTGCGCGAGCGTGAGCCGCACCATCGCGAAGCAGATGTGCGGAAACAGGTCGGGCGAGGCCATGAACGACGAGTTGATGGAGCCCGCGAGCACGTCCATCGCGGCGAGGGCGCGCGCGTCGGTCATGCGGGGCATGGCGAGCAGGTCGTCGGCGCTCTTGCCGCGGAGGCGCCACAGGGTGCGCAGGAGGTCGACCACGATGCCCGGCTTGTTGGGGCGCCGCGGGAGCGCCACGCCCAGCTCGCGCAGGGCCGCCACGGAGGTCTCGAGGGCCTCGGGCACGCGGTGCCGCGCCACCAGCGAGAGGGCCTCGAGGCTGCGCATGGGGACGCGCGCGAGGAGGTCGGGGGTGCGCGCGAGCACGGCGTCCATGTGGGCGCGCATGGCGTCGAAATCGCTGTCGAGGAAGGCCGCCTCGGCCTCGGCGCGCTTCACCGCGAGGGCCAGCGGGGTGTGCTCCTCCCAGGGGCGATCGCCGAGGGCCGCGTAGGCCACGCGCAGGTAGGCCCGCGCCGAGCCGTAGGCGTTGGAGGCCTGCGCGCGCCGGGCGGCCTCGCGGTTGAGCGCCGCGAGGCGCAGCCGCTCGGCGGCGTCGGTGATGAGCGCCGCGCCCTCGTTGAGGTGCCGCACCACGTCGAACACGCTGGGCCCCGCGTCGCGCGCGTCGAGGTCGCGCAGGAGGAGCCGGCCCATGGCGAGGTGCAGCGCCGCGCGGTCGCCCTCGGGCACGAGCGAGTACGCGGCCTGCTGCACGCGGTCGTGGAGGAAGCGCAGCGGCGCGTCTTCGCGCGCGACGCCCGCGGCCACGGGCTCGGCCACGAGGAGGCCCCGCGCGCGCGCCTCGCCGAGGTGCGCGAGGGCCGCGGCCACGTCGATGTTGGCCGCCGCGGCGAGCATGCGCGGCGCGAAGCGGTTGCCCACGCAGGCCCCGAGGCTCAGCGCGCGCTGGGACCCTACGCCCAGCTTGCGGATCTCTTGCACCATGAACTCGACGACGTCGTCGTCGAAGCCCTTGGCCTCGATGCGGGCGACGTCCCACGTCCACCGGGCGGCGCCGTCGTCGTAGGTGAGCAGCGCCTCGCGGTGCAGCGCCGACAGGAGCTGGCGCACGAAGAAGGGGTTGCCCCGGGTCTTGTGCGCGATGAGGGCGCCGAGGTCGCGCACCGCGTCGACGGGGCGCCCGAGGGTGTCGGCCACGATGGCGTCGACCTCGGCGGCCGCGAGGGGCGCGAGGGCGATCTCTTCGACGGGGCGCACCTTCTCGATGGCCGCGCGGGTGAGGCCGAGGCCGTGGAGCGCCTCGGCGCGGTTGTCGCGGTAGGCGCCCACCACGAGGAGGTGCCGCGCGTCGACCTCGGTGAGCAGCGCCTCAACGAGGCGCAGCGAGGCGTCGTCGGCCCACTGCAGGTCGTCGAGGAAGAGCACCAGGGGCGCCCCCTCGGTGGCGAGGGCGGCGATGAACGCGAGCGACAGCCAGTGGAAGCGGTCGCGGGCCTCGACGGCGCCCACCTCGACGGCCGCGGGCTGCGGGCCCACCACGAGGGCGAGCTCGGGGATCACGTCGACCATCACCTGGCTGCTCTGGCCCAGCGCGGCGGCGATGCGCGCGCGCCACGCGGCCACCACGGCGTCGGGCTCGGCGAGAATGCCGCGGATGAGCCCGCGCACGGCGGTGACCAGCGCGGCGTAGGGGACGTCGCGCCCGAGGAGGTCGAACTTGCCCGCCGCGAAGAGCCCGCGGCGCTCGAGGATGGGCTGCCGCAGGCGCTGCACGAGGGCGCTCTTGCCCACGCCGGGCCAGCCGCGCACGAGCACGAGGCGCGCGCTCCCCGCGGCGGCGGATTCGAAGGCGCCGAGGAGGGCGTCGACCTCGCGCTGGCGGCCGTGGAAGGTCTCGGGCACCAGGAGTCGCGGCGACACGTCGCGCAGGCCCGGTTCGAAGTCGGGCACGGCGCCCGTGGCGGCGTAGGCGTCGCGGGCCTGGGCGAGGTCGAGGGCGAGGCCGCGCGCGCTGCGGTAGCGGGCGTCGGGGTCTTTCGCGAGGAGCTTGGCCACGATGGCGGCGACGGCGGGCGGCACGTCGGCGCGGCGCAGGGGCGGCGGCACGCGGGCGATGTGCGCGTACACCACCTCGACGGGGTCGCCCGCGAAGGGCACCTCGCCGGTGAGCATTTCGTAGAGCGTGACGCCGAAGGCGTAGAGGTCGCTGCGGTGGTCGACGG
>CAISKJ010001553.1 GCA_903885885.1 uncultured delta proteobacterium | reverse complement strand
GTCGACGACGCGTCGAGCGACGTCGCGGGCGACGCCTCGACCGACGGCGCCGTGGTGCAAGAGACCGACCCCGAAGACGTCGGCGACGGCGTGATGGACGACCTCGGCGACGGCCCGCCGCCGCCCCGCTCGCGGGCGCGTCCGGGCCACACCACGGCGGGCGCGCCGCGGGTCGTCGTGGGCAGCGGACCCACGCGCGGCGTCACGTCAGACAACGTGCCCGAGGGGCCCGCGCAGGGCTACGTCGACGGCCGCGCGGTGCGCATCCAGGTGACGCGCCTCGACGGCAAGCCCGTCGAGCGGCACACGGCCGCGGCCTATCGGCGCATGTACGAAGCGGCCGAGCGCGCCGGCGTGCACCTGCACATCGTGAGCGGGTTTCGCACGATGGAGCACCAGCAGGCCCTCTACCGCGCCTATCAGCGGGGGCAGGGCAACCTCGCGGCGGTGCCGGGGCACTCCAACCACCAGAGCGGCCACGCGCTCGACCTCAACACGCGCGCGCCGGGCGTGCTGCGCTGGCTCGAGCGCAACGGTCGACGCTTCGGCTTTCGACGCACGGTGCCCACCGAGGCGTGGCACTGGGAGTGGTGGTGATCGGTCAGCGCGGCGGCGGGTTGTACTCGTCGGCCACGCCGGCCTCGACGACGGGCGCGCGCCGCGCGCGCAGCGACGGCACGTAGCGGAACCACAGCGCCCCGAAGAGCGCGAGAAACAGCAACGACATGATGCCCGGCGTGAACCACGTCTCGTCGGTGGGGCCCTTCGCGAGGCGCGCCTCGAGCTCGTCGTTCTTGCGCTGAAGCTCGGCGATCTGCTGCTCGAGCGCGGGCCTGTCGTCGCTTCGGGTGGGTCGTTGCGTCTTCGCCATCGCGCGTAGATATACACGACGGCGCCGCGCGCGCGGCAGCGCGATCGCGCCTACGCGCCCGATGCGTTCTTCGCGGCGAGCACCGCGCGCTCGACCTCGGCGAAGCACGCGCGGCCGTCGTCGTCGTCGCCGGTCTTCACGAAGCAGGTGCCCGGGCGCCCCGCCTCGCCGGTGAGTCCCGTGACGGTGAAGCCCGGATCGGACTGCAGCTCGGCGCCGAAGCGCGCCGCGAGCGCGCTGCCCCGCGCCACCGAGGCCGCGGCGAGCTGCAGCGAGAGGGCCGACGCGCCGCGCTGCGCGCCGTAGGTGCCCATGAGGAGCCACGCGCGATGGAGCACCACGCAGGTCCAGTGTTCGGCGTCGGGGTCGACGGGGTTGGCGCGGCGACCGAAGAGGCCCGCGAGGAGCCCCTCGGCCTTCGGGTTGGCCGAGCGCGTGAGCCACACGCGCGCGCCGTCGAGGGCGAGCTGGTTGGCCGCCGCGTGGGCGCGCACCTTCTCGAGGAGCGGCGCGGGGAGCGCGTCGAGCCCGATCGTGCGCGTGGTCGATTGGTAGAGCGTCGTCATGGCGACTGGGACTCTCACACCAGTGGTGCGCGGCGATCAACCGCCCATCGCGCGCTCACGCCTCGTGCACGATGGGCAGCCCCGTGCGCGGCGCGGCGTAGAAGCGCTGGGCCCACGCGCGGTACTTGCCGAGCGGGCCGTCGCCCTCGGCGAGCGCGGGGCGCCCGAGCGCGCGCTTGTGGCTCCAGATGGGGACGTCTTGCGCGACGTCGGCCTCGAAGGACATCTGCATCGAGCGCAGCGTCACCGCGTCGAGGAGCCGCGTCGGGAGCAGCGCGCCGATCGACCGCAGCGCGCGGTGGTGGCGCAGCGAGCGCATCGAGGCGGTGGTGCGCAGCGCGACGGTGTCGGCGTCGAGCGCGGTCGTCGCGACGACGAAGCGCGAGTCGAGGCCGAGCGCGGGGGTGACCGTCTCGACCACCGCGAGGCCGAGGCCGTGCTGCGTGAAGCGCGCCTGGCTCTCGATGAGCGGGCCGCGGCGACCGAAGAGCGGCGCCGGGCGCGAGAAGCGAAGCTCGCCGCGGATCGTGGCCCCGTCGAAGTGCACCTCGCCGTGCACGCGCGCGTCGGTGTACCCGTGCACCACCGAGAGGTGACCGAGGTCGACGGAGTTCTCGGCCACCTCTTGCGGGCGCCCCGCGAAGGTCCACAGGCCCCCGCGGGGATCGCTCCAGCCGTCGGTGTCGGGGAAGGTCGGCGTCCACACCGGCGGGCGCCCCTCGGGGTCGAACCACACGGCGATCACGCCGCCGATGTCGGTCGCGGGATACGCGCGCACGACGGCCTTCGGGGGCACGCGCTTGCCGTAGCCGGTGCGCGTGCACTGGCCGCTCGGGTCGAAGCAGAAGCCATGAAACTGGCACCGCAGCTCGTCGCCCTCGACGGTGCCGCCGTGGCCCATGTGCGCGCCGAGGTGGGGGCAGTGCGCGTCGAGGGCCACGATGCTGCCCGACGCCGCGCGGTAGACGGCGAGCTCGCGGCCGTTGACCGTCGCCGCCATCGCCGCGCGCGCGGGGATGTCGCGCGTAAAGCCGACTCCGAACCAGCCCCACGGAAACGTCTCGCTCATCGTGGCGACAGCCTCGCACGCTCTCGTCGCGCGCGTCGCCGTGCGCTTTCGCGACGCGGCCACGCATCGACGGAACAGTGCCCCGCCCCGAACGAAGTCGCGACGGCGCCGCCACCGCGGCGGTGATCGCAGCGGGCGAAGGGAGTACCCTCGCGCGCCATGAAGAGCGCAAAGTGTGACAACTGCGGAGCGGGCGTGGCGCCAGGCGCGGCGGGGTGCGGCTACTGCGGTGCGACCTTTCAGGGCGTGGCGCCGGGCGTCGCCGCGGGGCCCGTGGGGGCCAACCCCGAGGTCGTGCGGCTGCTGCGCGCAGGCCAGAAGATCGAGGCCATCAGGGTGTACAAAGAGGCCACGAAGTGCGGGCTGAAAGAGGCCAAAGACGCCGTCGACGCGATCGAGGCGAAGCTGCCGGGGCCGCGCTGAGGCACCGCGCCGATCGCGCAGCGCGGGCTCAGGGCGAGGGGGCTGCGGCGGCGCGGGCGAGCACGTGCGCGATCACGGCGTCGTCGTCGTTGGCGCCGTCGTAGTCGCTGAGGGCGCGCGTCACCGAACCGACGGTGGCGCCCGCGGCGCCGAGGGCCGCGAGGAGCGCGCGCAGCGCCGCGGCGGTGTCGTCGTCGCCGAAGGTGGCGTAGTCGAGCGACACGTCGGCGAGGGCCGCCGCGCAGCACTGCTGAAGAAACTTCGCCGCGCGGTTGCCGCCGAACATGCCGCAGCCCCAGTGGCCCGTGGAGACGCGTCGGCCGCGGCACGACACGAAGCCGAGCCAGGCCTTGTTGAGGTCGCGCGTCACGCTCGCGGCGGTGTGGTGGTCGTAGAAGACCGCGTCGGCGGCGAGCACCTCGTGCACCCTGCGGTCGGCGCGCGGCCCCGTGTAGCGAAAGCTGCGGAGGTAGCCCTCGTACTCGCAGAAGCGCCGCGCCCCGTCGATCACGATGACCTCGTCGTCGCCCAGGCGCTCGCAGACGAGCAGCGCGGGGAAGAGCTCGGGGCACGTGGAGAAGAGCACCTCCTCCTGCGTGAGCGAGGGAATGATGGCGTGAATGTGCAGGTCGCGGTTGGCGAAGTCGAAGAAGACCTCGGCGTCGGAGTCTTCCATGCGACCGGTGTGGAGCCGCACGCGCGCGGCGGCGATGGGCG
>CAISKJ010001552.1 GCA_903885885.1 uncultured delta proteobacterium | reverse complement strand
GTCGGCGCGTCGCCCTCGCTCGGCCCCGCCAACGCGCCCGTGACGATGGTGGTGTTCAGCGACTTTCAGTGCCCCTTCTGCGCGCGCGGCGAGTCCACCCTCGCGCGCCTCCGCACGCGCTACGGCGCCCGCCTGCGCGTGGTGTGGAAGAACGAGCCGCTGCCCTTTCACCGCAACGCGCGCCCCGCGGCCGAGGCCGCGATGGAGGCCTTCGCGCAGCGCGGCCCGCAGGGCTTCTGGCAGATGCACGACCTGCTCTTCGACAACCAGCAGCAGCTGTCGCGCGAAGACCTCGAGCAGTACGCGACGCGCCTCGAGCTCGACATGACGCGCTTCCGCGCGGCGCTCGACGCGCACACGCACCGCGCGAGCCTCGACGCCGACCACGCGCTCGCCCAGCGGCTCGAGGCCAACGGCACGCCGCACTTCTTCATCAACGGCGTGCGCCTCGTGGGCGCCCAACCCGAGGAGCGCTTCGTCGAGGCCATCGACGCCGCCCTCGCGTCGTCGCAAGCCTTCATGCGCACGCACCCGGGCACCACGCGGGCCAACGTGTACGAGCGCCTCATGGCCGCCGCCGACACCGAGGTGCGCCGCGCCCCGTCCGCCGGCGGCGACGCCGACGAAGGCGCCCCCGACGAGAACCGCGTGTACACGCTGCGCCCCGCGGTGCGGCCGCCCTCCTTCGGGCCCGCCAGCGCGCGCGTCGTCATCGAGCACTTCACCGATTTTCAGTGCCCCTTCTGCGCGCGCGTGGCCCCCACGCTCGCCGAGGTTCGCGCGCGCTACGGCGACCGCGTGCGACTCGTGTGGCGCGACTACCCGCTGCCCTTTCACCCGAACGCGATGCTCGCCGCCGAGGCCGCGCGCGAGGCCTACACGCAGGGCGGCGACGAGGCCTTCGCGCGCTTTCGCGACGTGCTCTTCGACAACCAGCAGAGCCTCGCGCGCGAAGACCTCGAGCGCTACGCCGCGCAGGTGGGCCTCGACGTCGCACGCTTTCGCGCGGCCCTCGACGCCCACACGCACCAGGCCCACGTGCGCGCCGACATGGCCGCGGCCGACGCGACCGGCGCGCAGATCGGCACGCCCGCGTTCTTCGTCAACGGCCGCTTCTTCGCGGGCGCGCTGCCCTTCGAAGAGTTTCAGCGCCGCATCGACCAGAGCCTCGCCGAGCGCCGCTGAGCACGCCATGACGACCCCCGCGCACCGCTCGCTCATTCCGCTCCCCTCGCGCCTCACGGGCGAGCGGGTCATCGTGAGGCCCTTCGCGCGCGGCGACGGCGCGGGCATCTTCGACGGCGTCGCAAGCTCGCGCGAGGCCCTCGGCGCGTGGCTCCCGTGGCCCGTGCGGCACCAGCGCGTCGACGACAGCGAAGACTACGCCCGTCGCATCCTCGCGCGGTGGATCACCCGCGAAGACCTCGCCGTCGCCCTCACCGACCTCGACGGGCGCATCGTGGGCGGCAGCGGCCTGCACAACATCGACTGGGACGCGCGCGTCTTCGAAATCGGCTACTGGCTTCGCGCCGACGCGTGGGGCCGCGGGTACGTCAGCGAGGCCGCGCGACTGCTCACGGCCCTCGCCTTCGGGCGCCTCGACGCGCGCCGCGTGCTCATTCGCTGTGACGCCCGCAACGCGCGCAGCGCCGCCGTGCCCGCGCGCATCGGCTTCGTGCACGAGGCCCGGCTGCGCGTGAACCGCCTCGCCGTCGATGGCAGCGGCCCCACCGACACGCTCGAGTACGGCCTCACGCGCGACGACCTCCCCACCCTCGCGTGGTACCCCGACGCCCTCGCGCGCGTCCTGGCCGCGCCCCTCGACGGCTGAAGCACCCAATGCGCTCACTACGACTGCGCGACGGCCACGCGCTCCACGTTCACACGGTCGGCCGCGGGCCCACCGTGGTGCTGCTCCACGGCTTCGCGATGCACGGGGCCATGTGGCTCCCGTCGGTGCTGCCCCTCGCCCACGCGTACCGCTTCGTGCTGCCCGACCTCCGGGGTTTCGGGCGCTCGCACCACGTTCCGTATGCGCACCGCGACGTGGTGCGCAACCACGCCGAAGACGTCGAAGACCTCCTCGCGCAGCTCGGCGAGGCGCGGGTGCTCCTCGGCGGCCTCTCGATGGGCGCGCTCACGGGCCTGTGCCTCGCCGCCCGCGGCGGCTTCGACCGCGTCGGCGCGTATGTGCACATCGATCAGAGCCCGCGCATTCACAACGGCGACGGGTACGCGCACGGCCTCTTCGGCGCCGCGCAGCCCGCCCGCTTCGCCGCGCTGCGCGCGCTCCTCACGGAGAGCGAAGCCCATCGGCACCGGCGCTTCGAAGACCTCCCGGGCGACCTCGGCGCGCGCATCCGCGGCGCCTTCGGGGGCTTCCTTCAAGCGGCCGTGCGCCCCGCGTGGATGAAGGCCGGCGCCGGGGCCGTACGTCACGAGCGCCTCGCGCGCCTGGTGTTTCCGCTCGCCAACTGGCCCGCGTACATGGACTGCCTGCGCGCCTACCTCGACGAGCGCTACGACTTTCGCGACGCCCTCCGCGACGCGAAGGTGCCCGTCACCGTCATGGTCGGCGAGGCCTCGGAGATGTATCCCGCCGCGGGGCAGCTCGACCTCGCCCGCTCGATCCCCGGCGCCTCCGTGGTGCGCTTCGCCAACGCCGGCCACGCCATTCCCCTCGAGGCGCCGGTCGCGTTCGTGCGCGCGCTGCGCGCCGCCCTCGACGGCGCCGCGCGCTAGTCGCTACGACGGCGGCGGCACCGTCGCGGCCTCGTCGGCCTCGTGCGCGTTCCAGAGGGCCACCGACCACGCGAGCACCAACGGACCGAGCACCACACCCGCGGGGCCGAAGGCCGTGAGCCCGCCCACGAAGGCCACCATCATCCACACGAAGGGAAGCTCCGACGACGTGCGCGCGAGCATCGGCCGCAGCACGTTGTCGATGCTCCCCGCCACCACGGCGATCACCGCCATGATCACCGCCGCCGCGGTGCGCCCCTGCGCCAGCAGAAACAGCGCCGCCGTCACCGTGACCAGCGCCGTGCCCACCAGCGGAATGAACGACAGCACGAAGCTCGCGACGCCCCACACCACCGCGTGGGGAATCCGCAGCGCCAGCGTCGACGCCGTGATGATGCCCGCCTGCACCACCGACACGCCGACGTTGGCAAGCACCACGCCGTCGATCACCTCGGCGGTGGTGCGACGAAGAATGTCACGCTCGCGGCGCCACGGAATGAGCCGCGGCAGCACCGCGTCGCGCATGGCCGGGCCCCGCACGGCGAAGGTCACCCACGCGGTCATCACAACGACGGCGGAGAAGACCGCGTCGGGGGCCGCCGTGAGCGCCCGGCCCGTCGTGCGCGCAAGCCACGCACCCACGGCCTCGACCAGCGCGCGCCCGCGCGTCGCGAGCTCGGCCGAGGGCACCACGTCGGAGGCGACGCCGAGGCGATGGCGGATCCATCCGTTGAGCAGCGTGGGGGCGCGCCCCACGCTGTCGATGCTCGACGCGCCGATGAGCCGCCCGAGCTCGCCGAGCGACACGGACACCGCGATGGTCGCGGGCACGAGCAGCACCAGCGAAGCGAGCACCGCCACGGCGATGGCCACGGCCCAGCGCCACGCGGCGCTGTTCGCGCGGTGCATCCGTCGAAGCGCCCACGCGATGGGGCGCTCGGAGACGTAGCCGAGCACGAGGCCCACGCCGAGCTCGAGCGCGAGCGGACGCACCACCAGGGCCGAGAGCGCCAGCGCGCCCAGGAGCATCCACGTGAGGGGCGATCGGAGCGACGCGAGCGCGCCGTTGGGAGGTGGCGTCATCGGCTGACTTATGGTCGCGCCGCCCCGCGTTGACCAGCCCTTACGGCGCTTCGTCGAGCGTCGCGAACACGCGCTGCCACGCCCGCGGGTGCAACAGAAACGCGCTGTGGCTGAAGCCCTCGAGCTCGACGCTCTCGGCCCCATCGACGCGCGCCGTCTCGGCCGGCAGCATGAGCACGTCGGCCCGACTCCAGAGGCACACGAGGCGCGGGAGCGCGCGCGTCGCGCGGCCCTCCCACTGGGCCCGCAGGCGCTCCACGGCGGGGGCGTCGGGGCGCAGCTGCACGGCCGGGTCGCTCCCGGCGTAGCGGGCGGCCCAGGTGCCGTGGTGCGGCGTGCCGAGCGTAACCACCGTGGCCACGCGCTCGGCGAGCGAAGGGTCTTCGAGCGCGAGGCGCGTCACCACGCCGCCCATGCTGTGCGCCACCACGTCGATCACGCGGCCCTCGCCGAGGCCGTTGGCGGCGATCACCTCGCGCAGGTAGTCGGCGAGGCGCGCCGCGAGGGCCTCCACTGGCACCCCCGCCTCGAAGCCCACCGCGTAGGTGCGCCCGCGCCCCATCACGCGAAAATAGCTTCGCATCGGCAGAAAATTGCCCCGCGCGCCGCCCAGGCCGTGCACAAACACCACGGGTCGACGACCGTCGTCGGGCAGCGCCTCGACGGGCACGTGCCGCGTCGTGAGCATCGTGAGCCC
>CAISKJ010001551.1 GCA_903885885.1 uncultured delta proteobacterium | reverse complement strand
GCGCGTCGTCGGGCGCGGGCGCGTCGTCGGGGGCGTCGAGGGCGGCGTCGTCTTTCTCGATGGGCTCGAGCGCGCCCTTCGAACACGCCGTGAGGGCTGCCACGACGAGGGTTGCACGCAGGGCCCACACTCGCATGGGTCCATCGTATGCGGGCGCCGCGCCCACGGTCTACGGCCAGCGCGCGGCGAAGGCCAGGTGGGCCTCGCCGTCGAGCATGACGGCGGCGTCGCCGGCCTCGATCACGGCGCGGCGGTACCCGCTCGACACGCGCGTGATGGTCACCACGGCGGCCTCGACGACGAAGTGGAGGCGCCATGATTTCTCGGCGATCATGACGCCGCCCTCGTGGTCGTGCACGATGCGGCGGTAGGGGTGCAGCGCCGGGTCGCGCGCGAGGGCGCGCGCCGCCACGTCGCCCACGACGACCCCGTGGGCCTCGCGCAGGTACGCGCGCTGAAGGTCGGCGAGCGCGCTCCAGCGCACCTCGTAGCGGTCTGCGGCGCCCTCCTGGTCGGCCTGCTCGACCTCGTCGAGCCAGCCCGCGCGCGAGCCCGGAAACGCGTCGGCGTAGGGGATGTACGGCTTGATGTCGAGCACCGGCGTGCCGTCGAGCAGGTCGACGTCGGCCACGCGGAGCGTGCGGCCGCGCACCTCCAACAAGCGCAGCACCGAGAGCCCCAGCGGGTTGGGGCGGTGCGGCGAGCGCGTGGCCAGCACGCTGCGCTTCGTGCGACCGCCGCGCGGGGGGAGCACCCGCGGCTTCCACGTGGTGTTGCGGTGAAACCACACGACCACCCAGATGCGCTCGAAGCCCGCGAGGTCGGCCACGGCCTGCTCGAGGTTCATCCCGGGCGCGAGCTCGATGGTGCCCTCGCACCCCTCCGGGGCGGTGCCGGGCTGGCGCGGCGCGCGGTAGCGGTCGGTGTACGGCGTGCGAATCACACCGATCGGGCGGAGCGTGAGCGGGTCCACGCGCATCGGTTATCACAGCGCGGCGAAAGTGTTGTGACCGACGCGACGCCGTCGGCGTACCCGCGGCCTCGCAGCCCCTCAACACCCCACGGAGCCCCTCTGCCATGACCCACCACCCCCAGCACTTCGTGATGCGCTTCGTGATGTGCCTCACGATGTTCGCGGCGTGCACGCGCACGCCGGCCGAGTCGCGCAGGCCCGACGCGCCCGCCGCGATGGCCCCGAGCGCGCCCGCGACGCCCGCCGACGCGGCCGTTCCGCCCGTGGGCGAGCGCCTCACGCTCTCGAACGACGCGTGGCGCCAGCGGCTCTCACCCGACCAGTTTCACGTGATGCGCGAGCAGGGGACGGAGCGCGCCTTCACGGGGAGCTACTGGGACAACCACGACCACGGCACCTACGCGTGCAGCGCCTGCGGGGCGCCGCTCTTCTCGTCGGAGACGAAGTTCGACTCGGGCACCGGGTGGCCCAGCTTCTGGCAGCCCGTCGAGGCCGGGCGCGTCGACGAGCGCCGCGACGAGACCCTCGGCATGACGCGCGTCGAGGTTCACTGCGCGCGCTGCGGGGGGCACCTCGGGCACGTGTTCGACGACGGCCCGCGGCCGACGGGGCAGCGGTACTGCATCAACTCCGTGTCGCTCCGCTTTCAGCCCGCGCGCTGAGCCGTCGAAGCGTCGCGCGCCGCGAAGAACCGCACCCTTCGCGGGGAGCGCCGCGGTATCGTCGCGCGCATGAAGCGTTGCCCCTTCTGCGCTGAAGAGATTCAAGACGCCGCCATCAAGTGCCGCCACTGCAACTCGATGCTGCAGGGCGACCCCGCCACGACCTCGGCCACGGGCGGCGCCCCCGGGCGCGCGATGGAGTCTGCGCGGCCGCTCTTCGCGGGCTCGCCGTCGTGGAAGGGATCGCTCCCGCGCTACGTGGGCGCGGCGCTCCTCGGCCTCGTCGGGGTGGTGGGCGGCGTGGCGGGGGCGCTTTCGGCGCCGCCGTGGGGCGCGCTCGTGGGCGTGCTCGCCGTCGTGTCGCTGGGCCTCCTGGGCGCGATGGAGTTTCGGCGCCGCGCGATTCACTACCGCGTGACGACGCGCACCATCGACATCGAGAGCGGGCTCTTCAACCGCAAGATCGACACGCTGCAGCTGTGGCGCGTGCGCGACGTCGAGTTTCGACAGACCGTGTCGCAGCGCCTCTTCGGCGTGGGCACCATTCGGCTCCTCACGCACGACGCGCTCAACCCCGAGGTGGTGCTCGCCGGCGTGGCCGACGCGCGCAACGTCTTCGACGAGGTGAAGCGCGCGTGTGAAACCGCAGGCCAGCAGCGCAACGTCGTCGGCATCATGGAGTGAGGGCCGCGCGTACCCCGTGCGGCGCGCTGACGCACCGCAACGGCCCGTGAATCCGCGCGGATTCGCCGAATTCGAGTCGGCATCGTGAGTGCAGTGGCACCCCTCCGAGAGGTGTCGCCATGAATGCTCCGCCGCAAGCGCTCCGAAAGCTCCCCGTCCTCGTCGACCTGTCGCTCTACGGCCTCGACCAGGGTTCGCGCACGGCCCTTCGTACCTCCATCGTCGACAACGCGCGGGGCGCCTTCACGCGCTTCGGCGCGGGCGTCGAGGGCGTCTCGGTCAGCGTGTCGCGCACCGCGCAGCTCGGCGAGGGCGAGCTGTGGGCCGTGCTCGTCGACGTCACCCTCGCGGGCAGCGCCGCGCGCACCGTACGGAGCTACGCGTACGCCCGCAGGCCCCACACGGCGCTCGAGAGCGCGCTCCTCGACGCGTGGAGCGACGTCGACGCCCTGCTCCGCGCGCAGCCTACGCCCGAACCCGCCTGCAACGTCGCCTGACGCGCGCTGATGTTCACCGGCATCGACCACCCCGACACGTGGGTCGCGCTCCTCTCCCTCGTCGCGATGGAGATCGTCCTCGGCATCGACAACATCGTGTTCATCTCGGTGCTCACGGGGGCGCTCCCCGAGTCGGAGCGCAAGCGCGCCACGCGCGTCGGCCTCGGCCTGGCCCTCGTGATGCGCGTCGGGCTCCTCTTCGCCGTGTCGTGGGTGCTCGGCCTCACGCGGCCGCTCGTCTCCGTCGCGGGCCTCACGCTCACCGGTCGACAGCTCGTGCTCGCGGGCGGCGGGCTCTTTCTCGTCGCGAAGGCCACCGTCGAGATTCACCGCAAGGTGGAGGGCGTCGAGCACGCCGCGAGCGCGCCGCGGGCGCACCCTTCGATGGCCTCGGTGATCGCGCAGGTGGCCCTCCTCGACGCGGTGTTCTCCCTCGACTCGGTGATCACCGCGGTGGGCATGGTGCCGCCCGAGCAGATCTGGGTGATGGTGACCGCCGTGCTCGTCGCCGTCGCCACGATGCTCGCGTTCGCCGAACCCGTGAGCAACTTCGTCGCGCGCCACGCGACGGTGAAGGTGCTCGCGCTTTCGTTCCTCATCCTCGTGGGGGTGATGCTCTTCGCCGAGGGGCTCGGGCAGCACATTCCCAAGGGGTACCTCTACGCGGCGATGGGCTTCGCCATGCTGGTCGAGATGCTCAACCTCCGCATGCGCACGAAGGCCGGCGACGCG
>CAISKJ010001550.1 GCA_903885885.1 uncultured delta proteobacterium | reverse complement strand
GGCGTGCCGCGCCTGCTGGTGCCCGTGGCGTTGCTCCCGCTGCTGCGTCCGCGCTGGCTTTTGCCACTGCTCGCGCCGGTGGCCATCAACCTCTTGTCACAGTTTCCCACCGCGGTGCAGATCCACTCGCACTACAGCACCCTCGCGGTTCCCTTCGTCATCGTGGCCGCCGTGCACGGCCTCGCGCATCTGCTCGTGGTGGGCGTGGCCAACCCCGCGCGCTGGGGCGCCTCGGCCGCGTTCGCCGTGCTCGTGGGCACGCTTCACATGCAGCACCGCGCGGGCGTGCTGCCCTTCATCGCGCGCCGCTACGACCCCAACGCCTACGTGGCCGACGGGCGCATGCAGGCGCTCGACACGGTGGTGAACATCATCCCCGGCGACGCCGCCGTGGCCGCGCCCGACTACGTGCTCCCGCACCTCGCCGAGCGCGTAAGGATCTTTCGGTTTCCCACCGAGCGGCGCCCCGAGTACATCGTGCTCTCGACCGAGCACCGGCTCTTGCACACGGGCACGCAAGAACTCTGGCGCAACATCGAGGAGCACGCCGTCCGCGGCGCCCTCTTCTGGAAGCGCTACGGCGTGTGGGCCGTGGTGGGCAACTTCATCATTCTTCGCGACGGTTGGCCCATTCGAACGCACGCCCGCGGGCGCTACGTCGAGTTCGAACCCGACCCGCGCGTGCACAAGGCTCACGTCGACGTGGGCTCGCACCTCGCCGTCGCGGGTTGGGGCACCGAGCCCCTCGCGCACGGCACCCGCATCGTGCTGCTGCTCGCGCTCCGCGACCCGCTCCCCTACGACGTAAACTTCGAAGTGGGATATGGGCCGCAGCACCCCCACCTCGACCGCATGGACCCCGCGCGCACCTTCGCCTTTCTGCCCTTCGACGGGTCGTTTCACCCTTCGTTTGCGCGCGCCGGCGAGGTGGTGCGCACCACCGTGGATGTGCCCGCCACCCTCGACGAGCTGCGCGCCCACGGCGTGTACTTTGGCGCGCGCCGCGTCGATGGCTCGCGCCTCGACGCCGAGAGCGCGCACTGGACGCTGCTCCCTCCCTGAGTCCGATGCACGCTCGCCCGCTGTGTATGCTCCTCGTCTGCGTCGCGGGCTGCCGCAGCGCCGGGCGCTCTCGCGTTTCGAACGGCGACATCGAGGTGGGGCGCGTCTCCGCCGAGGCCGCCACGCGCGCCACGGCGGGCTCAGCGCGCGCCGCCGTACGCGGCGACTGGGTGCTGCGCGACCGTGACCTGCGCGTGACCGTGGTGGGCGCCGAGGGGCCCGCCCGCAACGAAGCGCCCGGCACCCTCGCGCAGGTGACCATGCTCTCGGCGCCGGGCGTCGAGCCCGTGCGCACCGTCGCGCCGCTGTTTCGCGCAGGGGGCCGCGAGCTCACGCTCGTCGCGCCGTCGTTCGAAGCCGTGCTCGAGTCGGGCGTGGCGCTCCTGCGCATGCGCGGGCGCGTGCTCGTGGGCGCGCAGCCCCTCGACGTGGTGCGTGATTACTCCCTCGAGACGGGACGCATGGCGTTGCACGTGCGCACGCGCATCGAGAACCCCGGACCCGCGGCCGTGACGGGGCTCGCGTGGGGCGCCCGCCTCGAGTGGGGGGCGGTCTCTCCCTTCGCGCCAGGCCTCGGCCTCGTGAATGATGCGCGCGAGGGCGTCGCGACGTGGGTCGGCCACGCGATGCAGAACGGCGCCGCCGCGTGGACCCGCTCGTCGGGCACGCGCGACCTCGCGCTGCGCTTCACCGTCGACCTGCACGGCAGCGCCGCCTTGAGCAGCCACACCGACGCCCTCTCGCGCGAGGTGTCGCTCGCGTCGCGGCACTCGATCGAAGACCGCGCCGTGCTGCTCGTGATGCCCGGCGACCTCACCGACGTGGCGCGCGCCGTGGCCTTCGCGCGCGACGAGCGCGTGGCCGAGGCCTCGCTGGTGCTGCAGGGCAACGCGCGCGAGCCCGAGGTGACCATCACCGACACGCGCGGCACGCCCGTGCTCGTGGCGCACCCCACGGCGAGCACGCACTCTCTCCCCCTCGCCGCGGGGGAGTACATCGCGACGGCCACGGCGCCCGGCCATGCGCCCGCCGACCCCGTGCGCTTCACCGTGACGCCCGACAGCGCGGGCGCGGTGCCCGTCGAGGTGTGGATCCCTCGCGGCGGTCACATTCGCCTCGAGGCGCGCGACGACGACACCGGGCGCGACCTGCCCGTGCGTGTGACGGTGCGCGGCGTTCAGGGCACGCGCAACCCCGACCTCGGGCCGCACTATCGCGCCGCGGGCGCGGGCATGGTGGCCGTCGCGATGAACGGTCGCACGGAGATCCCGGTGCCTCCGGGGCGCTACAAGGTCACCGTCTCGCACGGCCCGGAGTGGACGATCGCCGAGCAGGAGGTGGCCGTCACCGAGACCCTGCGCGGCGACGTGAGCGTGGCGCTGCAGCACGTGGTCCCGATGGAGTCGTGGATGGGGTGCGACCTCCACGTGCACGCCAACCCGAGCTTCGACTCGCGCGTGACCATCGAAGACCGCGTGGCCACCCTCGTGGCCGAGGGCGTGGGCTTCGCGACCCCCACCGAACACAACGTGGTGGGCGACTACTCCGCGGGCGTCGCCATGCTGCCCGAAGATCTACGCGAGAGCCTGCAGTGGGTGCCCGCCGTCGAGGTGACCACCGACCGCAGCGCGCAGCCGTGGGGGCACTTCAACGTCTACCCGTACCGCCCCGACCCCGCGACGCCCGGAGGCTCGCCGCCGCCGTTTCTGAACGCGCCTCCCCGGCAGATCTTTCGCGCCGCGCGGGCCAACAACCCCGACGCGATCATTCAGGTGAACCACCCGCGGATGCAGCCCAACATCGGGTATTTCAACGTGAGCGGCCTCGACACCCGCACCGGGCGCGCGGTGTCGCGCGACTACGACCCGAGCTTCGATGCCATCGAGGTCTTCAACGGCTTCTACCTCAACGCGATCCCGCAGGTGGAGGCCGTGCTCCGCGACTGGATGGGCCTCCTCGGAGCGGGCGCGCGCTACGTGGCCACGGGCTCGAGCGACTCGCACCAGGTGCTCTTTCAATGGGCGGGCTATCCCCGCACGTACGTCCGCGTGGCGCGCGACGGAGACCCCGGCGCCGCGGCCGCGCACGACCCCGCGACGGTGCTGCGCGCCCTGCGGCAGGGCCGCGCGTTCGTCACCTCGGGGCCGATGCTGTTTCTGTCGGTAGGCGACGCCGAGCCCGGTGACACCGTCTCCGTGACGCCGCAAGAGGCCGTGAGCGTGCGGGTGAGGGTGCAGGCCGCGCCGTGGATTCCCGTCGACTCGGTGGACCTCTACCGTGACGGGCAGCGCGTCGCGACGCTCACGGTGCCGGCCTCGCGCGCGGTCACGCGCCTCGATGCCGAGCTGTCACTGCCGGTCTCTCCCGGGAGCTTTCTCATCGCCGTGGCGCGTGGCCCCCGAGGGGCGCTCAACGTGGTGCTGCCGTACTCCGACGGGGCGCCCTTCGCGTTCACGAATCCCATCTTCTTCGATGCGCGGAGGCGCTGAGGGGGCTACGCCGCGAGGTCGCTGAGGGCGCCGCGGAGCTTCTGCAGCGCGCGGGCTTCGATCTGTCGCACGCGCTCCTTCGAGATGCCCAGGGTGCGCCCGAGCGTCTCGAGGGTGACCTCGTCTTCGCCCATGAGCCGGTGCTCGAGGATCCAGCGCTCGCGCTGCGAGAGCTGCGTCATGGCCGCGTCGATGCGCTCGCGCGTGTGCGCGTCTTCGTCGTGCTCGATGGTCTCGTCTTCGGGCGAGACGTTCGGGTCGCGCAGGCGCTCGAGGGGCGTCGATTCGCCGTCGGGTGCGGCGTCGAGCGACACGTCGCGCTGCTTGAGCATCGGGAGGAGCTTCGCGGCCCGCTCGGGGGTGACGCCCGAGAGGGCGGCGAGCTTCTCGGGGTCTTCTTCGCGCGTGCGGCGATAGGCGCGCAGGGCCCGCCGCTCGCTCTTGCTGCCGCCGATGCGCACGAGGCGGTAGGCGCGCACCACGTAGTCGCGGATCTCGGCGCGGATCCAGTAGACCGCGTAGGTGATGAGCCGGCAGTCGCGCTCGGGGTTGAAGCGCATCGCGGCCTTGAGGAGCCCGAGGTTGCCCTGCTGAATGAGGTCTTCGAGGGCG
>CAISKJ010001549.1 GCA_903885885.1 uncultured delta proteobacterium | reverse complement strand
CGCGAGCACGGCCTCGGTGAGCCTC
Source organism: uncultured delta proteobacterium (assembly GCA_903885885.1). Taxonomy (GTDB): domain Bacteria; phylum Myxococcota_A; class Polyangia; order Polyangiales; genus CAISKJ01. The sequence goes on along the minus strand of CAISKJ010001549.1, from coordinate 2,298 downwards.
TCCGACGTCACCGTGCTCGACGTGCGAGAGGCCGCGAGCCTCGGGGGCTTCTTCCCCGTCGACGCGCGCCTCCTCGACGCGCAGGAGCGCGCCGCGAGCGAGCTCTCACGCCGCGGGGCGCGGGTGCGCGCCGAGAGCTTCCCCGCGCTGCGCGAGTCCATCACGCTGTGGGCCGCCGCGATGGACGAAGCCGCCGAGACCCCCTACGCCATGATGCTCGGCAACGGCACGAAGCTCCGCCTGCGCGACGTGCTCGGCGAGATGCCCGGCGCCCTCCGCGGCCGCTCGCGCTACACCGTTCCCTCGCTCGCGCTCTGCGTGCTCGAGCGCGCCACGAAGAGCCTCCCCAACAACATGGCCAGGGTGCTCGAGCGCACGCGCCGCGTTCGGGCCGAGCTCCACGCCCTCCTCGGCGAGCGCGGTGTGCTCCTGTACCCGTCGCACACGCGCGTCGCGCCGAAGCACGGCACCGCCCTCTACTGGCCCCTGCAGTGGGGCTACACGGCCATCTTCAACGTGATGCACGTGCCCGTCACGCAGGTGCCCCTGGGGCTCACGCCCGACGGCCTCCCGCTGGGCGTGCAGGTGGTCGGCGCGCCGGGCAGCGACCACGTCACCATCCGCGTCGCCGAGGAGCTCGAAGACCGCTTCGGCGGCTGGGTCCCTCCGCCTCGCTGGGTGTAGGAAGGTCGTCTCATGCGAATCATTCTGGCCTCGACGTCGCGCTACCGCCGCGAGCTCGTGAAGCGCCTCAACGTGCCCGTCGAGAGCCTCGCGCCCCCCTACGACGAAGACGCCGACAAGGCCGCGCACGCGCACCTGCCCATCGAGGAGCTGGTGATGCACCTCGCGCGGGGCAAAGCCGCGAGCCTCGCCGCGCTGCACCCCGACGCGCTGGTGATCGGCTCGGACCAGATGGGCGAGCTCGACGGCGCGCGCCTCGGCAAGCCGCACACCGTCGAGGCCGCCTGCGCGCAGCTCGCGTCGATGGCGGGGCGCGCGCACCGGCTCCACACCGCGGTGGCCGTGCACCACGGGGCCAGCGGGCGGGTGGAGACCGCGCTCGACACGCACCACCTCGTGATGCGCGCGCTCACCGCGGGCGAGATCGAGCGCTACGTGCGCGCCGACGACCCGGTGGATTGCGCGGGCTCGTACCGCGTCGAGAGCCTCGGCATCGCGCTCTTCGAACGGGTCACGGGCGACGATTTCACCGCCGTGATCGGGCTCCCGCTCACCAAGACGGTGAGCCTCCTCGGGCGCTTCGGGGTCGGGGTTTTGTAGGGGCGCTCAGGGCGCGCGGCCGTTGTGCTCGGCCTCGGCCACGGCGACGGCGAGGGCCTTCTGCGCGCGGCGCACCACGACGGTGAGCACCGCGGCGGTGAGGGCGATGCCGCCGAGGGCCTTGGCCCAGGTGAGCGGGTCGCGCAGCGAGGGGCCGCCCTGGCGAAACAGCTCCGTCGCGTCGTGCAGGAGCGAGCCCGCGTACGCCTGCATGCAGGTCACGGGGATGAGCCCCGTGAAGGTCGCGAGGGCGAAGTCGCGCGCGGGCAGCGCGGTGGCCCCGAGGGCGTAGTGCAAGAGGTTCTGCGGCATCACGGGCGTGACGCGCAGCAACGTCGCGATGCGTCGACCGTCGTGACGCACCACGGCTTCGATCATGCGGAAGCGCGGGTGGTCGCGCAGCGCGTCGCCGAGGGTGGTGCGGGCGAGGGCGCGGCCGATGAAGAACGCGCAGCACGCGCCGAGCGTAATGCCCGGCAGCGCGGCGCCGACCGCGCGGGGGAAGCCGTAGGCGAAGCCCGCGAGGCCCGAGAGCATCCAGAGGGGCACGGTGAGCACCGAGCCGGCGGCGCACACCAGGATGTATAAACACAGTCCGTAGAGGCCTCCCGTCTGCATCGTCGCGGCGAGCGAGAAGACGGCGGCGCGCACAGTTGGGACTTGCGTGATGACCAGCGGTGCGGTGAGCATTGCGGCCACCAGCCCTACGCGGGCGAGGGTACGGAGTCGGGTTGACGTCATCGTCTGCGCGCTACGAGGAAGAGCGCGCCGCGTACGGTGCACGTTCGCACGAAGGGTTTCAACGGAGGTCAACGGTTCTCATGCGGAATTCCAAAGAGGTCATCGGGCTCGCTGCGGCTGCGGCGATGGCGTGTGCGGCGGTCCCCTCGTCGGCGTGGGGTTTCGGCATCGAGCTGCCCGAGAACGGCGCCTCGGCCTTCGGTCGCGGCGGCGCGTTCACCGCCCGCGCGAGCGACCCGTCGGCGGTGATGCACAACGTCGCGGGCATCATGG
>CAISKJ010001548.1 GCA_903885885.1 uncultured delta proteobacterium | reverse complement strand
GCGCGGCCCTCGCGGCGGCGATGCGCGCCGACCCGACGCAGGTGGAGCCGCATCACATTCTGGCGACGCTCCACGAGCGCGCGCACCGCGACGCCGAGCGGGTGCTCGCGCTGCAAGCGGTGGTGCGCCTCGACCAGCACGACCGGCGCAGCCTCGCGGCGCTCCTCGACGCGCTCGTGGCGACGCGCGCGTGGGGCGACATCAACGCGCTGCGCGAGCACGCGACCAACCTCGATCCCGAGCGCGTGGCGACGCACCTCGCGCTCGCGCAGGCCGCGCAAGAGACGGGCGCGCGCGACGTGGCCGTGTTCGAGTACGAGAGCGCCCTCGCGCTGGAGCCCGCCAACGCGGCGGCCATTCGCGCGCGCGTCGAGGCGGTGCGGCGCGGCGAGCGGGGCATGGCACCCATCGCGGCGCCTGCCGAGGCGCGGGAGTAGCGGGGCGCTGCGAACGCGCGAGGGGTCAGCGCCAGGCGCGCTGCGCGCGAAGATCGGTGAGGCGGACGTCGAGCGCCGCAGCGGAGGCGGTGGCGAGCCACGTGCGACGGTCGTCGTCGAGGGCGATGGCGAGCGCCTCGCAGAACGCTTCGATCGCAACGCGGAGCCCCGCTTCGCGTCCCTCTTCGCGTCCCTCTTCGATGGCCTTCTCGCGGATCTCGTTGGCGGCCGCGGGAAAGGCCTCGAGGAGCCTGCGGGTGAGCTCCGTCTTGATGGCGTACTGCTCCTCGTCGTGCGCCGCCGAGCGAAGAATGTCGCCTGCGATCTCCGTGGTCATGTCCAGATCCTTCACCACTTTCACGGTCCAGTCGAGGCCGCGATGGCTCGCCGACCACAGCAGAAACTCGCCCAGCGCTGCCCCCGAGCGCGCCACGAGGAAGGGCACCAGATCGAGCCGCAGCGGCAGCTCGTTGGCCGCGATCCACAGCGTCTCGTGGTCGCCCGGGCCCACGCGCCAGCACCCCGGCGCCACGCGCTCCAACGACAGCACCCCGCGCGCGACGTCGTCGCGCATCCACTGCGGAACGTGGGGCGCCGCGATCCACGTCGCGAAGTCGCGCGGGTCGGGCTCCTTCGGCGCCGGGTCGCCTTCGAGGTGACGCACCCACCGCGCGAGCCGTCGCAGCTCGCAGCGCGCGAGGGCCGCGCGGTCGAGGTGATCGCCGGGCATCTTCGCGTCGAGGGTGGCCTCGACACGCAAGCGGCACCAGGGCGCGTCGAGCTCCGCGAGCCCCGGCGCCGACACCACGCGCACCACGCCGTCGGGCTGCAACGCGCCGACGGGCACCTCGGGCGGCACGTCGACGGCGACGCGGTGGCCCGTCGCCAGCGGGGTCTCCTCTTGAAAGATGCGCTTCGCGAGCTGGTCAGCCTTGCCCATGCGGTGTCGTCTGCCACTACTCCGAAGGAGCACTGTGGGGGAAGCGCTTCGATGCGCAACCCTCGCAACGTCGCCTCGGCGCCTCGTCGACGCCCCGCATCTCGCCGCAACGTCGCCTCGGCACCGAGGCGACGCACGTCGTCTACGCCCGTCGCAGGCTCGTCGCCGAGGCGCCCCGCGGGCCACACACCGGGCCGCGCCTCGCGCCCTGCGAGCGCACCGATCCACCGCGCCGCGCGCTCCCTCGGCCACCGAGTATGGAATTTCAGGATTGCTCAGCGCGCACTCGGCGCCGAGTCTGCGTCGATCACCGACGCGCTGCGCTCACGAAGCAACGGGAGCGGGCGGAGTGGGCGCGTCGCCGTCGCTCACGCCGCTGGCGCGGTGAACCTCAGCGAGGTCGTCGACGATCTCGGGCATGAGCCGCAGCTTGCCGTGGAGCTTCAGCGCGCTCTCGACGGCCAGCTTGAGCGCGCCGTACGCGATGAGGCACGCCTCGCGGCCCCCCTGGAGTCGATTCCGTTGCCAGGCGCCGACGAGGGCGCGCTCCTCGCGCAAGACGCCACGCACGTGTACTGGCTCCGCCACGCATGGGGCTCGATGGTTCGCGTCTCGAAGGTCGACGGCAGCGTCGAACCGATGATGCACCTCGACGAGCGCACGCTCGTGATCGCCGAGAGCATCGCCGTCGACGAGCGCCGGGTCTACTGGACCGTGCACGACGGCCCGGGCACCGGCGGCGCCGTGTGGTCCATCGCGAAGAAACCCGTCGTCGCGCGCGTCGCCTACGAGCCCGCGACGGAGCTCGCGAACTGATCGCCGCAGCGCGCGTCAGCGGCGCGCGAGCGAGGTGCCGAAGGAGTAGACCATCGGCTCATAGAGCGTCGACGTCAGCGTGATGCCCGGCAGGCGTCCGCCGTTGCCGAGGAACAGGTACACCGCCCCCGGCGCACCGCTCGTGTGGCCCGAGCTGATGGCCGCATCGCCGTTCCGGTCGCCGTTGAAGTCACCGAGGATCGTCATCGCCTGCCCGAAGGGCGCCACCCCACCGGGGGGCGCGGGGAGGGTGACCTCGGGCCTCGGCGTCGCGCCGCCCTGGAGCTCGTACACCACACCGCCGCCCCTCGCGTCGGGCGCTGCGATGAGCAGGTCGTCGACCTCGTCGCCGGTGAGGTCGCCGCCGCTCGCGATCGTGTAGCCGAAGAGATCGGGCGCGGTGTGATCGTTGGGCGGGTGCACGATCGATTGAAGGGGCGCGATCGCGGCGCCCGTGGGCGACACCCCGCGATAGAGCGTCACCGTGCTCAGCCCGGGGCGCGCGACGGCGAAATCGGCGCTGCCGTCGCCGTTGTAGTCGCCCGCGGCCGAGGCCGAGTAGCCGTACACCATCTCGACGTTGCGGGCCTCGGGCACCTCGACGCTGTCGGGCGTCGGCACCGCGTTGCGCCATCGGGGACCGCCTGCGAGAATCGTCGCGCTCTCATACGCGGTGACGAGCACGTCGGCGAGGCCGTCGCCGGTCACGTCGCCGACGCCCGCCACGCTGTGGCCGAAGAGCGTCACCACGGGCGCCACCAACGACACCGCGCGCTCGATGGGCGCGCCGAGCGTGATCGCCGCGGGACCGCCGAAGGCGATGTACAGCCGACCGACGCCCGCCGACCACACGCCCGGGGCGCCGATCGCGAGGTCGCCGTAGCCGTCGCCGTCGACGTCGCCCACGCCCGCGAGCGAGGTGCCGAAGCGCGAGCCCGTGGCGGTGCCCGGCGTGAGGCGCGCGAGCTCGGTGAAGCTCCCGTCGCGCGAGCCCGCGTACACCACGACGAGGTCGTTGCACCCGATGCCCGGCGGGCGCAGGCAGGCGCTCGTGGCGATCTCGGCGAGGCCGTCGCCGTTCATGTCGGGCACCACCGCGACCTGCTGGCCGAAGGTGTCGGGGTCGGTGGGCTGCGACATGATCGTGAAGCGCCGCGGGTCGACGGGCGACGACGCGCCGTGCATCACCACCAGGCGCGGACGCCCGAGCGACGCGACGGTGCGCGGCGCCCCGGACACGATGTCGCCGAGGCCGTCGCCGTTGACGTCGGGCAACCACCCGACCACGTTGCCCGCGCCCGCGAACGGAGCCACACCGCCGCGCGTCTGAAACGACCACACGGGGCTCGTCGGCCCCGCGACGCCGTTGGTGCAGCGGGCCCGCGCCTGCCAGAAGTGCACGCCCGGCCCGAGCCCCGCGGGAACCCACTCGGCGACGCCCGCGCCGACCGTCATGGTCATCACATTGCGCGAGAGGTCGGCCGAGTCGGCGACCACGATCTCGACGGCGCCCGCGAAGCCATCGGGGACCCGCACGCGCAACCGCGCCGTCGTAGCGCTCACGCGCGTGCTCGAGAGCGGCGCGAGCGGTCGCACGGCCACCGTGCACACCGCGGGCACGTCGATCACATCGGGTGCGTCGATCACGCCGGGCGCATCGGGCGCATCGGGCACGTCGGGCGCGTCGATCGATGCGTCTATCGTCGCGTCGGGGGTAACGTCGAGCGTCCCATCCGCCGCCGCGTCGCGCGTCGCGTCGACGGGCACATCGGTCGCGGCGTCGCCCATCATCGCGGCGGGCACGCAGTCGCCCGCGCGCGCGGCGCTCGACGAGTACCGGTAGCCGCTCGGGCACGCGGGCGCGGGGGCGGCGCAGGCGTTGTCGTAGGTGCAGATCGAGCCCGCGTTGCAGTCGACGGCGCGGCCGCAGCGAAAGGGCGACGCGGGGCATCCCGCGCACAGCGCGGCCGCACACGCGAGCGCGGCGAGCAGCTCAGAACGCATGGGACACCCCCACCAGCGCGCCGCCCTCGACGGGGCGCAGCCCCGGGCTCCACGAGAGCCGCGACGGCTGCGCGTTGCGACGCAGCAGCAGGCCGATGGCCCCCACCGCGACGCCCACCACGCCCACCGCGCCCACCGCCGCCCCGGCGATCTGCAGGTTGTTGCGCGCGTCGCGCGCCGTCAGATAATCGAGCTCGCGCGAGATCGACCCGTTGGTGCCCGGGTCGGCGGGAACCACCATGAGCGCGACGCCCACCACGGCGAAGAGGCCTCCCGCGCCGAGCGCGATGTAGGGCCACGGCGACGGCCTCGCGGTCGCGGGCGTCTCCGCCGGCGCGACGACCGGGGGCGGCACCGCGGGCGCGACCGTCGCGGCGTGCGCGCGCGATGCGCCGCGGCCGTGGCGCGACGTCGGGGCCGCGACGGGCTCGGGAGCGGGCTCGGGGAGGGGACGACCCTCGAGGCGCGCGATGCTGGCCTCGGCGTTGGCGCGGTCGCTCGGGGCGCCGATGGCGAGGTACGTGCGATAGGTGGCGATCGCGTCGTCGCGGCGGTTGAGGCGCTCGAAGGCGACCGCCACGTTCAAGAGCAGGCCGGGGCGCCGCGTGAGCACGTAGGCCCGTTGAAAGCGCGCGAG
>CAISKJ010001547.1 GCA_903885885.1 uncultured delta proteobacterium | reverse complement strand
TCTCGGGCTTCGACGGCGACGCGCTGCTCAGCCCCTCGGCCGAGCTCGTGCGCCCGCAGTCGCTCGTCGCCCACCGCATGGGCCTGTGGTTCATGCCGCCGGGCGCGCCCGAGGTGAGCCTCCGCACGCGCACGACGCTGGCGATCCTCCTGCGCCGCCTGGGCGAGCAGCGCAGCGCGTCGCCGGGCCGCTCGCTCTCGCCCGAGTCGCTCATCGCCGACATGTGGCCGGGCGAGAAGATCATCCCGAAGGCCGCGCGCAACCGGCTCCACGTCGCGGTGCGCACGCTGCGAACGATGGGCCTCGGCACCACGCTGCGCTCCGACATGGCGGGCTACCACCTCGACCCGACGGTGCCGTTTCGCTTCGTCGGCGACGAGGGCTGAGCGACGGTCGGCGCGGTGCGCCCTGCGCCCGCGGTGACATCGGCGGAGGCGCGGTGCTACCGTCGAGGCGTCATGAAGCCGATCATCGAAGTAGCGCAGGAGCTCGCAAAGGCACACCGCGCGGAAGATGCCGAGACGAAGTCTGTGTACCTCGCAGAGAACGAGACCGAAGTTCGGCTCGTCGAGGTGTCTGGCTCCATCGGCACGTCGGGCGAGGTGCTGCCCTTCCGCTTCGCGGCGCGGCCTGATCTCGGCGTGCCCTACGCGTCGGTCGTGCTCCTGCTCAGCGTCGACGACTGGACCCGCGTCGAGCACGGCGAGCTCCACCTCCCGGCGGGCTGGGGCAGCCCCGCCGATCTGCGCAAGATCGCCTGAGACCGCTCGCCGTGGCGACCCAACGCGAATGGGCCGACGCCTACCTCGCGCAGGCGCGCGCCTACCTCGCGGGCGCGTGCCTCGTCGGCGCCGCCGAGCCCTCGGTGTTCGCGATGTTGATGCAGATGGCCTTCGAGAAATTCGCGAAGGCCGCGCTGCTGCGCACGGGAGCGATCACGCTGGCGTCGTCGCAGGCGTCGCACCGGGCGGCGTCTGCCATGGTCGCTGCGATGCGCGTCCAGCGCGGTCTGATGGCGCCGATGGGAGGCCCCCTCGTGTGGCACGCCGCGTTCGACGTGATCGAAGCGCTCGAACGCGCGCAACCTTCCGTGGCGAAGAGCAACAACGCGGCGAAGCTCGAGTACCCGTGGGAGACGACCGAGGGCGCGATCCAATGGCCAGCGCGCGACCTCGCGATCGTCGAGCGGCTGAGCAACCCGCGCAGCAACCTCGTCGTGCACGTGATCGACTTCGCGATGAAGCTCAGCCGAAACTTCGACGGCATCTTTCCATAGCCGCGCTGTCTCCCGCGGCAGCGCATCGTCGTCGCCGACGATCGATCACAGCCGACGCGTCACAACCGACGCGCGTAAGCGCGCCGCGCCGTCCTCCCGCGTGGGGTTGGGCTTAGAACACCAGCCCGCGCGCTGCTGCGACGTACAACGGCGTCGCCGCGAGCGCGAGCGTCGCGAACGCGAACGCGTCGCGAGTGACGCTCGCCGCGTGCGCCGCGCGCGTCAGGTCGTCGGGTGTCGCCGCAACCACCTGCGCCGCGTCGACCTGTTCTCCCTCGCGATACACAGGCTGTGCGCTGCGCGACAGGCGCACGAGCACCGCTCCCTCATACGCCAACGGGGGCATCACGCGCACGAGGCGGCCGTCGGCGAGCCGCACGCCCCCACCTTCGGCGTGCGCAGGCACCCATTCCTCCGAGACCCTCTCCGCGCGCCGTCGCAGCAGCGCGCCCGCGACGATGAGCCCGAGGAGCGCGCCGACGATCCACGGCTGCGGCGGTCCGTTGTGCTCGGGAAACGCCGCGGAGGAGACGTCGACGCGGCGACCGTTACGGTTGCTGAACACCCCGACCTGACCGGTATGCGTTCGCAGGAGCAGCAGCGCGCGGCGGTCGTCGCGGCGAAGCTCGATCTCATCGTTGGGACCGACCCGGAGGCCAACGCGCACCCTGGCGGCACTCGCGAGCGCGTCATGACCGACGAAGACCTCGCAGCGCCAGCCGTGGCGGCACTCCCCGCGAAGCCAGACATCGCCGAAGCGGGCGACGTGCACCCCGCTGCGGTCTGTCGGAAGCGAGGCGACGCCGGACACGGACGCGTATTGTTTCGGCAAGGCGTCGTAGTAGCGCTCCGCGTCGAACTCCGAGCGCCCCGAGGCGAGCGCGGCGACCGTGAGCAGCGCCGTCGCTCCCCACGCGGTCAGCGCGAGACGTCGTAACCGTGGCCCTCGCGCGAGCCACTCCGCACTGTGCGTGGCGAAGACCCGTGCCGCGAGCGTGAGGCACGGGACCCCCATGCACGCGACGAAGAACCAGGGCGGTGCCATATCTGGCATCAGAGGTGTCGCGCGGAAGCCCGATGCGTCGATCGCGAAGGAGGCACCCCACGCAGAGACGACGCCCATCGCCGCAAGCGCCAGGGAGGCGGTCACCGGCGCGTTCATACCCTTGCGCGCGATGCCCGACACATCATCGAGGCCCGGACGCATGAGGAGCAGCAGCGCTCCGGCGGTGACGAGCACCGATCCGGTCTCTGTGCCCGTTCTCGACCTGATTACCCCCAGCAGCAAGCCCGCGCCGAAGCACGCGAACGTCGTCAGTGAAAGCAGCCCCAACGTGGGCCACGACTCCCTCGCAGGGGAGAGCGCCGACTCGGCATGCCGACGCAGCAGCGCCTCGGCGTCGGGCAACCACAGCGCGAACGACAAAGGTCGCGGCCTCACGCGACGGAGCATCGGCGCCGCCGTGTGTCACCGTCAAGCGACGCGCCCTCCACCTACGCCCCGCTCGCTCAGCCCTTCTTCTTCGCGGCCCTGGCGGCCTTCTTCTCGGCCTCGGCGGCGGCCTTCGCGGCCTTCTTCGCCGCGAGCTTCTTGGGCCGCTCGGCCTTGCGCTCGGCCTTGCGCTTGCGCTCCGTGGGCGTCTGGTAGGCCTTGTACTCCGCGCGCCGCGGGTCCGCGCGGTAGCGGTAGTCGGCCGCGTCGCGCACGCGCTGCTCGATGCGCCCGATCACCGTCCACACGCGCGCGAGCTGATCGCGCCGCGCCGCGGCGGCCTTTACGCCGACCGCGCGCTTCGCGAGCTCGCCGAGGCCCGGCTGATGCTGCTTCAGCACCGCCAGCGCCGCGGGCTCGCCGCACGCGAGCGCGGCGAACCACGCCCGCTCCTCGTCGTGGTCGGCGATCGCGATGAGCCGCGCGCTGTCGCTGTGGGCGTCGCCCACGTCGCCGGGCTCGCCCGCCTCGATGGCGTCGAGCTCCTTGATCTTCGGCGCCTGCCCCCGATACCGCAGCCGACGAAAGGCCCAGAGCACCGTCTTCTGCGCCTCGCGCACCTCGCCGAGCAGCTTCGCGTCGGCGTCCGACAGCGGCGCGCCGCTCGCCACCTGATCGGCCTGCACCAGCGCCCCGAGCGCCTCGGCCTCCGCGATCGCCACGGGCAGCACGGCGATCTCCCACGGCTCCACGTTGCCGTCGGGGAGCGCCACCACGCACAGCTCGCTCGCGTCGCGCGTCGCCGCCGCGACGAAGCCCGCGAGGTGCTTCGCGCGCTCGGCCGCCATCCACGGAACCTTCCCCACGTCGCTCGCTGCGAGGGCGCTCGTCTCGCCATCGAGCCGCGCCCGCAACGGATCAACCACCGCCTTCGCACCCCTGGAAGCCTTCGCGCCCACACCCTTCGCGTTTGCCATGGTCCAGTACGATAGACCCATCGGCGGGGCGCCCGACAAGCTCAATCAGCGCCTGTTCGCACCAGAAACCTTCGTGGCCGCGCGAAAACCTTCGTGGCCGCAACCGAGACCTTCGTGGCCGCAACCGAGACCTTCGTGGCCGCAACCGAAACCTTCGTGGCGGGGCCAGAAACCTTCGTGGCCGCAACCGAAACCTTCGTGGCGGGGCCAGAAACCTTCGTGGCGATCGCTGGAGGAACGCGAAGAGGAGAGACTCACGTCTGTGAGCCTTGGCGATGGTTGCCCGCGGGTTCACCCCTCATCGTTCCCGAGATTTGTTTCGGGCGCCGCGCTCGTCGAAACGTTCGGTTTTGCGGTCGCTCGCAGTACCCCGT
>CAISKJ010001546.1 GCA_903885885.1 uncultured delta proteobacterium | reverse complement strand
GGCGCGCGCCTCGCCTGGCGCAACGCCACGCGCTGCATCGGGCGCTTCTTCTGGAACCACCTCGTGCTGCGCGACATGCGCCACCTCGAGCGCGAGGAAGACATCTTTCAAGCCATCGTGGATCACATGCGCGCGGCCACGAACGGCGGCGACCTCGTGTCGACGATGACCGTGTTCCGCAGCGGCCCGCCCACGATCCGGCTCTTCAACTCGCAGCTCGTTCGCTACGCGGGCTACCGCCAGGCCGACGGGCGCGTGCTGGGCGACCCGGCCAACGTCGAGCTCACCGAGCACGCCCTCGCCCTCGGGTGGAAGGGCGCCGGCACGGCCTTCGACGTGCTGCCGATCATCGTGCAGGTGGGCGATCGGGCGCCGCGGTGCTTCGACCTCCCCGACGACGCCGTGCTCCAGGTGCCCATCGAGCACCCGAGCTACCCCTGGTTCGCCGAGCTGGGGCTCAAGTGGTACGCGCTGCCGGCCGTGAGCGAGATCGCCCTCGACGTGGGCGGCGTGCAGTACCGCTGCGCGCCCTTCAACGGCTTCTACATGGTGACCGAGATCGGCGCGCGCAACCTCAGCGACCCCAACCGGTACAACCTCCTCCCCGTGGTGGCCGAGCGCCTCGGCCTCGACACGAAGGGCTCGTCCACCCTCTGGAAGGATCGCGCGATGGTCGAGCTCTCCATCGCGGTGATGCACTCGTTTCAGAAGCGCAAGGTCCGCATGCTCGACCACCACGCGATGGGCGAGTACTTCCTGCAGTTCGAGAAGCAGGAGCTCGCCGCGGGGCGCTGCGTGTACGGCGACTGGTCGTGGCTCGTGCCGCCGCTGTCGGGCTCGGCCTCGCCCCTCTGGTGGCGCAACGACCTCGAGAACGTGGTCTACAAGCCGATGTACGGCTACCAGCGCGCGGCCTGGGAGGCCGACGCGCCGCCCCCCGCGCACGAGGGGCCCGTCCCGCCCTGTCCCCACCTCCGCGGCCGCCTCCGCTGACCCTCGGCGCGCGCCCCCAATGGCGACTTGCACACGTATGCAAGCGGCGTTGCACACGCGACTGCAACGCGCCGGTCACCACAGTGGCCTGCGGCTTGCTCTTTCCGTGATACCGAGGTGACGTGATGCGTGAGCGAATGGTGTGGGTGTGCGCGGTGCTGGGCTGCCTCGCGGGCTGCGGCGGCGACTGCGGCGGGAGCAGCTTCTTCGGAGGGAGCGCCAATTCGGCGTCGGTGGCCTTGCCCTCGGTGGCCGCGCGGGTGCGCGTCGACGGCGCCACCGTCGTGATCGAGGTCACGCGAACGTCGTACGGGGGGGCCTGTTCGCCGGGCGCCACCGAGACGCTGCGCTTCGTGTGGGACGCCGCGGCGGGCCGCGCCAACCCCTCGACGATGGTGCCCTCGAGCGCCGCGCGCACCGTCGTCGGCGTGCAGCTCGGCGGCGGCGTCACCACCTACGAGAACGTCATTCCCGGGCTCACCATCCGCGTCTCGGGCGAGGACACCTTCGGCGGGCCCATCACGTTCACCTTCGAGTCGGGCACCGTCACCTCGACGCTCACCTGCAACGCCTCGGGCGCGTTGAGCTGCGGGTGACGCCGTCGCCGCACCGTGCCCTTCGCGCGTCGGCGACCGCGGCGATCCCCGCCGGTCCGGGCCTCCGCACGTTCTACGTCGACGGCTTCAGCGGCGCCGCGGGCGCCTACACCGTCGCCGTCACGCGCCCTTAGCCCGAACCGCGTCGCTGCCCCGCGGCGCTCGCCGCGTCCCTTGGCCCACGTCTGCAAATCTGCCCGCGCGGATTCCGAGCCCGTCGGCTGCGACGAGCGGGAGGGTGATTCCGCACTACGCGCGCCACCGCCTCGAAGGTGTCGATGCGCTCGCTCGTCCAGGGCACCCACTCGATCGGCGCAGGGGCCCGACTCGCGGGCTCCTCCCGCGCAATCACCCCGTGCGCTGGCACGTCGCCTCGCGATCCAGCACCCGGCGCGCGCGCATGTCCGATCCGGTCGTCGGTCGTCGGCGCTACGGCGCCATCCCCTCGACGACCACGATGTCGAAGTGCGCCGCCCCGGCGCGCAGGGCGACGGCGTCCTGGTAGCCCGCGTAGTGGTAGCAGGCCCGCGCTACGGCGTAGCTCGGAAACTCGATGAGGCAGGGGCGTCGCGGCACCGAGCCCTCGACGACCTCGGCGACGTCGCCGCGCGCGAGCACGCGGCCGCCGTACGTCGCGATGAGCGGCCCCGCGACGGCGGTGTACCTGCCGAAGGCCGCCGGGTCGGTCACGGTCGCCTGCACGAGCCAGTAGCCGCGCGCGGGCTCGCGCTCGTCGGCGTGGAGCGCGGGGTAGTCGGCGTAGCCCTGGGCGCCGCCGCGGTAGTAGGTGTTGGGATCCGCGGGGGCGAGGGGGGCGCCCTCGGCGAAGCGTCGAACGAGGTCGGGGTTCGACACGAAGGGGGCGCCGAACGACACGGCCTGCGCCGCGCCGCTCGCCACCATCGCCTCGGCGGACTCGCGGTCGAAGGCGCCGTTGACGATGAGGTTGCCGCGAAAGAGCGGGCCGAAGGTGGCGACGGTGTCGCGCGGCCACGTGGGGAAGCGCGCGGCGTCGGGCGTCGCACGCATGAGGTGCAGGTACGCGAGCGGCAGCGCGTTGAGCCGCTCGATGAGGTACGAGAAGGTGGCGAGGGGATCGGAGTCGACCATGCCGTTGTAGGCCAGCGTCGGCGAGAGTCGAATGCCGACCCGCCCTTCGCCCCACACGCCCACGAGGCGCTCCATCACCTCGAGCACGAAGCGGGCGCGGTTCTCGATGGAGCCGCCGTACGCGTCGGTGCGCTGGTTGGCGCCGTCGACGAGGAACGCGTGCGGCAGGTACCCGAACGCGCCGTGCAGCTCGACGCCGTCGAAGCCCGCGGCCTTCGCGTTGACGGCCGCGCGCGCGTAGTCTTCGACGGTGGCGCGCACCTCGTCGGTCGTGAGGGCGCGCGGCACCTCGTAGGGCTTGGGGCCCGTCGGGGTGAAGTGCTGCTGCCCTGCGATGGCGATCGCCGAGGGCGCGACCGGGAGCCGCCCGCCGCGCACGTCGGAGTGGCCGATGCGCCCGGTGTGCCAGAGCTGCATCACGATCGCGCCGCCGACGGCGTGGACGGCGCTCGTGACCTTCTTCCACGCCTCGACCTGCGCCTCGCTCCAGATGCCGGGCGTCATGGGGTAGCCCTGCGCCTCGGCGGAGATGTTCGTCGCCTCGGTGACGATGAGCCCCGCCGAAGCGCGCTGAACGTAGTAGCGCACGGTGAGCTCGCCGACCACGCCCGCCGCGTCGGCGCGGGTGCGCGTCATGGGCGCCATGACGACGCGGTTACGGGTGCGCAGCCTGCCGAGTTGGGTCGATTTCAGAGCGGATAGGGCCTCCAATCGCCCCATCGTCAAGGCCCGATAGCCCCCCCTGCGCCATCACCCACGCGTAACGCATGTTGAACGAAGCCGCTTCGCGGCAGCGTCCCGAACGTCC
>CAISKJ010001545.1 GCA_903885885.1 uncultured delta proteobacterium | reverse complement strand
GAGCGCGCGCCCGCGCGGCCGCGGCGAGGCGGCCTTTCCGCCGCCGGGCTCGTCGACGAAGCGGCGCACGAGCGCGCGGTGCAGCGCGTCGGAGAGGTGGTCTTCGACGGCGCGGGTGTTCGACTGCCACGCGGCGGCGTGCTCGACCCATGTTCCCTGGTTGGACACGTAGGTCCACATGCGCACGGCCGCGATGCGCGCCACGAGCGCGTCGACGTCGCCGTCGGTGTCGTCGAGCACGGCCACGCGCTCGGTCATGAAACCATCGCGGAGCACGCCGCGATCGCAGAGCTCGGTGAAGAGGGTGGCGAGGTCTTCGACGTGCGCCTCGAAGAGCAGCTTGCGAAAGTCG
Organism: uncultured delta proteobacterium; assembly: GCA_903885885.1. GTDB lineage: Bacteria > Myxococcota_A > Polyangia > Polyangiales > CAISKJ01. Next base: position 1,454 of record CAISKJ010001545.1, on the reverse strand, counting down.
GGCACGGTGCACACCTCCCACAGGAGGCGCACGCGCGACGGGTCGCCGAGGCGCGCGCGCACCGCGGGCCGCGCCAGGAGGGCCGCGAGGGCGAGCTCGTCGTCGGCGTCGCGGGCGCGCTGCAAGATGCGCATCGGCGGCGGCGCGTGGAGCGACGCGTGGAGCGCGTCGGGCGACGCGAAGTCGAGCGCGTGGTTGCGCCACTGCACCCGTCGCACGGGCGCGAGGCGGTGCTGCTCGATGGCCTCGATGAGGTCGCGGGGCATCGTGAGGGGTGCCACCGTGCTGAACGTTCCGTCTTGCACGTGGCGGCCTGCGCGACCGGCGATCTGCGCGAGCTCGGCGGGGTCGAGGCCGCGCACGTCGCGCCCGTCGAACTTGCGCAGCGACGCGAAGGACACGTGGCGCACGTCGAGGTTGAGGCCCATTCCTACCGCGTCGGTGGCCACGAGGTAGTCGACCTCGCCGGCTTGAAACATCGCCACCTGGGCGTTGCGCGTGCGCGGCGAGAGCGCGCCGAGCACCACCGCGGAGCCCCCGCGGGCGATGCGCAGCCGCTCGGCGAGCTCGTACACCTGCGGCAGCGAGAAGGCCACCACGGCGCTCCGCGGCGGCAAACGCTGCAAGGGAACGGGCTCGACGTGCGAGAGGCGCGAGAAGCGCGGGTGCGTGACGACCTTGGCCGCGGGCACGAGCTCGCCCATGGCCGCGCGCATGGTGTCGGCGCCGAGGAACCACGTCTCGCGGCGGCCCCGCGCGTGGAGGAGGCGCGCGGTGAACACGTGCCCCCGCTGGGCGTGCGCGGCGAGCTGCACCTCGTCGACGGCCACGAAGTCGACCTCGCGCTCGACGGGCATCGCCTCGACGGTGCACACCCAGTAGTCGGGGCGCTTCGGGACGCGCTTCTCTTCGCCCGTGACGAGCGCCACGCGCGCTTCGCCCACGCGCGCGGTGACCTTGTCGTAGACCTCGCGTGCGAGGAGGCGCAGCGGGAGGCCGATCATGCCCGTGGCGTGGTCGAGCATGCGCTCGGTGGCGCGGTGCGTCTTGCCCGTGTTGGTGGGCCCGAGGAGGGCGGTGATGTCCGAGGCGTCGGTCATGGCGGGGGTGCCCGCGGCGCGGGGGGGCGTGCGCTCGTCCCCGTCAGGGGGCGCAGGTGGAGGCGGGGATCGCGCGCGCCACGGGCGTGAGGCTGCGCAGGTACGCGACGAGCGCGCAGAGGTTCTCGTCGTTGAGCTGGGCCTCGCCGAACGCGGCCATCGCGCAGAGGCCCCGCGTGCCGTCGGCGGAGAGGTCGTACCGGATGGAGCGCATCAGCTGCTCGTCGGTGCGGCGCCCGATGCCCGTCGCGAGGTCGGGCGTGAGGTTGGCGCCGTACGCCGTGGTGCGCGGCCGCGGAAAGGTCTGCCCCGTGAATTCGCCCGCGCCCGGCATCGCGTCTTGATGGCAGAAGG
>CAISKJ010001544.1 GCA_903885885.1 uncultured delta proteobacterium | reverse complement strand
GTCTTTGTCCTTCTCGAGGGCGATGATCGTCTGGATCTTTCGCTCGGGGTTCTTCTGATAGACGGTGTCTTCGCCCTTGAGAATGTCGATGAGGGCGGCCGCGAAGTCTTCGGCGCTCACCAGCTCACGGAGCATCTTGATGGGCCAGTTGACCGCCGTGGTCTTGCGCAGAAACTCCTTCACGGGCTCCACGGCGCTCTCGCCGCCGCGCGTCACCGCGTCGAAGATGTACTGCTTCTCTTCGCGGTCGGTGATCGACGGGTCGACGGTGAAGTTGAAGCGCGGGAGCAGCGCCCGCCACGCGTCGTCGGTGCCCAGCTTGCTCAGGTACTCGATCGAGGCGAAGCGGTCGGGGCTGAGCGAGCGCTTGTCCATCACGCGCTCGACGTGACGGGCGAGGGTGCGCTCCTGCTCGGCGGGGCCGCCGGGGCTCTTACGAAAGAAGTCGAACAATCCCATAGGGCTTTTCGTGTGCGATGAACCGTCGCGCGGGAGGGGCACACTCCCCCTCCGTCGGCGCGCTGATTCGTAGGTGTTTTGGTGAAGCGATGCGCGTGACGGCTCGAGAGAGAGCCTATCGGGGCGGGAGACTAACGCGGGCCGCGGTCAACTTCCACTTTCGCCCGAACCGCCGCCCGAGCCCTCGTTGTCTTCGTCGACGCCGGTGAGCTCGCCCACGAGCTGGTTCACCCGGTACACGATGCCGCCGAGCTCGGCGTGCTCGACGTTGATGCGGTGCTCGCGGTTGCCGTTGATAATCTGCAGGAGCCCGTCTTCAATCTGCTCGATGGGCTTCTCGAAATACATCGCGATGTAGAGGTTGTAGCCGACCGACACCACGAGCCCGAGGATCATCGCGAGCAGCATGGGGAAGGCCACGTCGTTGGCCGGCGCGCGCGCCGCCGTAATGCTGCGCAGCACCACCGCGCCCGCGCTGCCCGCGGAGTACGCGCCGGGCATCGGGATGGTCATCGCGAGGTACTGGTCGTCGCCGAGGGTGAGCGTGGTGCTCTGACGGCCGCGCAGGAGGTTCTGCAGCTGGCGCTGCGTACACCAGGTGCGAAGCTGCTCCTTCTCGCGCTGCTGGCCCACCGAGAGCGACTGAACCATACAGCCCTCGCCCTCGCGGAAGAGGTAGCCCACGTCGACGCCGATGCGCTGCGCGTCGCTGCGCGAGGCGCTGTCGGCGAGCACGAAGCCCACGAGGAGACCGCCGCGGATGTGGTCGTCGACCATCACGGGCGCGACGGCCACCTCGAGCCAGCCCTGCTCGCCGTAGCGAATGTAGTCGCGCACGACGTTGCCGCGCGGCGCCGCGAGCGCGTGGGCCACCGCGGGAAACTCCTGCCCCACGTTGCGCCCCGCGTCGAGGCGGCGGTCGGCGTTGCGGCCCAGCACGCGCCCATCGGGCGAGAGCACCGCCACGAGGTCGGCGGGGCGGCCCCTGCGCTGAATCTGCGCCCCGATCTGCCGCGCCATCGCCTCGCTGAACGTAAACGCCGCGTCGCGCTGCGCGCTCTCGCTGTCGGCCGCCAGCACCGCCGCGATGTCGGGCGCGTGCGTGGCCCCTTCGACCGCGTCGACGAGCTGGTCGCCGTCTTGCGCGCGCACCGCGTCGAGGAGCGAGGTCGCCCGGTCGACGGAGGGCGCGACGTCGGTCGCCAGCTCCTCCGAGGCCCTGCCCCGGCTCAGCATCCAGCCCAGGATGCCTACGAGCAGCACCGCGAGGACATTGCCAACCACCAGCTTCCAACGCATCGTGAGCTCCCTTTGCTATCGTGCGCGACGTCGACCCGGTGGCCGCCACCGACGCTCCGCTTGCGACGTCCGCCTGCAACAGTCGAAACCAGAGGGTGTTCCCCATTGGCGGCGACACGTCAATAGCGGTACTCCATCGCGCAGGTAACACCCGCAACCAAGCGGGGTCAAGACTGCGGAGCAGCCCGTATGCCCCCCGAGACGCCCGCCGGCGCGCGCCTGGCGGTCTTGTCGCATCCCCGGTTTCACGCCCACGCACCGCCGGGGTTTCACCCCGAGCGCCCGCGACGCCTCGAGGCCGCCGAGCTCGGCGCGCAGCGCGCGGCCGCGACGCCGGGTGTACGCCCGGTGCACGTCCCCCTCCGCGAGGCCACCCGCGAGGAGCTCGAGCGCGCCCACGACCCCGCCTGGCTCGATCGCCTCGAGCGCACCCTCGCGGGCCCCGCGGGCTACCTCGACCCCGACACGTACTTCAACGACGCCACGCGCGACGCCGCCTGGCTCGCGGCGGGGAGCGCGTGCTCCCTCGTCGAGGCCCTCGCCCGCGACGAGGCCGACCTCGGGGTGCTGCTCGCGCGCCCGCCGGGGCACCACGCGACGCGCAACCGCGCCATGGGCTTCTGCGTGCTCAACAGCGTGGCCGTGGCCGCCGCGCACGCCCTCACCCTGGGCTTCAAGCGCGTGGCCGTCGTCGACTGGGATGTGCACCACGGCAACGGCACGCAAGACATCTTCTACAACCACCCGGGCGTGCTCTTCGTCTCGCTGCACGAGTCGCCCACGTACCCCGACACGGGCTACGTGCACGAGACGGGCGGCGCCGCGGCCCCCGGCATGACGGTGAACCTCCCGCTCCCGTCGGGCTGCGACGGCGGCGCGTACGCCCTCGCGTTCGAGCGCGTGGTGCTCCCCGTGCTGTGCGAGGCCGCGCCGGACCTCGTGCTCATCTCTGCGGGCTACGACGCCCACGCGCAAGACCCGCTCGCCTCGATGCTCCTCGAGCGCGGTGATTACCGCTGGATGGCCGCGAGCCTCCGCGACGTGGCGCACCTCTCGGCGGGCGGCCGCGTGGGGGTGATCCTCGAGGGCGGCTACGACCTCACCGCGCTCGAGCAGAGCGTCGAGGACACCCTCCTCGGCCTCGTCGACCCCTCGTCGGCCGTGCGCCCCAAGACCACGCCGCAGTCGCGCTCAGCCGACGCCGTGATCCGCGCCGTCGAGCGCGCCCACAAGGGCTTCTGGACGTCGCTACGGTGACGCCACGCGCACGGTGCCGCCGGACGCGCGCTCGACGAAGTACGCCACCGCCGCGCCCACGGCGAGCCCCGCGCCCACGCCGAGAAAAATGTCCGACCGGTTCGACTGCGTGACCTGCGCCTCGCACGCGGCGCAGTCTTCGCCCGCCGCGCGGATCGCGAAGTAGCCCGCGGTGCCCAGCGAGGCCGCGCCGAGGCACGCCAGCACGATGCTCGCGACGTGGCCCGCGGGGCGGGTCTCGTAGCGCGTGGCGGGCGCCGGGGCCGCGAACACCGTGGCCACCTCGCCGGTGCGCACCCGCACGCGCGCGTCCCACTCTTGCGCACCGGGGGCCGTGACGCGCACCGCGTGGTCGCCCGTGGCGATGCGCCGCGCGACGCCCGCCTCGCCCGCGGAGAGCTCTTGCCCGTCGAGGAAGAGCCGCGCGTCGCGGCGCGCGAGTTCGAAGCGCACCTGCGACCCCTCGGCCTGCCTGCGGCTCGCGGCCGCCTGATGCTCGATGAGCGACTGGAGCGAGCGGATCGTGCGCTCGACGTCGGCGCGGTCGGGCGGATCGACCTTGTCGCGCAGGTAGCGCTGATAGTCGCCGACGGCGCCCTCGTAGTCGTTGGAGAGCTCGCGCGCCCGGGCGAGGTTGTACCAGACGTCGGCGTCGGGCGCGGCGCGGTACGACAGCTCGAACTCGTGAATGGCCGCGGTGTAGTCGTGCGTGCGAAACGCCGCCATCGCCGCCACGATGTGCTGCTGCGCCTCGACCACGCGCGTGCCCGCCGCGGGCTGCGCCGCGGGCGTTTGCGTCTGCGCGCGGGCGCTCACCGACGCGAGCGACAGCGCGGCCAGGAGCGTGAGCGACGACAGCGCGCGCGACGACGGTGCCACGACGGCCACGCTACCACGGCGCGCTACAGACCGCGGAGCAGGTTGCGCAGCCACACGATCTTCCACGACCCCGCGAAGCCCGCCATGAGCCACGTGTCACGGGCCATGAGGGTGCGCGTGACCCAGCCCGCGCGGTTGTAGTCCGACGCGCCCGTGAGCATCACGTAGGAGCCGCCGCCGGGGGCCTCCTGCACGTCCCACCGGTGGCCGCTGTCGACAAGGTCGCCGGCGACGCCGTCGTGCCACACCACGTTGCCCTCGGAGCGCATCACCTGCTCGCCTTCGAGGTGCGTGAGCGGCGTGTCGATCACCACACGAAACCGCACCGGCCCCGTCTCGGACATGGTCTGCCCCGGCAGGAGCGTGACCTCGCGGTACGAGCCCCACACGTGACTGAAGTTGGGCACGTCGCGCAGCCGCGCGAGCACCGCCGCGGGCGCCGCGGGCGTCCACGCGGCCACGGTGGCCTGGCGAATGGCCCCCTCGGGCGTGACCAGCATCGAGAGCACCGTGGCGTCGCGCGTGAGGCCCTGCCACGCGCCGGGCTCCGGCGGCGCGAGCTCGCCCGCGGGCGCGATGCCCTCGGCGGGGCGCACCGGGAGGTTGTGCCCTGACACAATCTCCGCGCGGCGCGCGGCGCCGAGCGCGAGCACCGTGTCGACCGAGATGTTCATGCCCGCGATGGCCGAGGGCGAGCGGCGCGCCACCTGTCGGAGAATCCAATGGCCCTGCGAGGGGTCGCCCCAGGTGGTGAGCGACACGATCGACGAGGATTCGCCGTCGGGCGTGAGGTCCCAGCGCGAGCCGCCGGGGCCCGTCTCCGACTGCGTGATGGCCACGTCGACGCGGCGCTCGCTCACGTCGTTCATCGCCGAGAGGGCGGTCACGTCGAAGAGGGGCGCGGCGACGTGGAAGCGAAACGCCGTGCGCGACCCGTGCGACGAGAGCACGTCGACGGTGCGCAAGATGGGCATGAAGGTGCCGTACTCGCCCGGCGTGGTGATGACCCTCCGCATCGCCGCGGCGCTCGCGTTCACGCGCGTGAGAATGGTGATGCGCGCGTCGGCGCCGGCGTCGGGGTTGCGCACCATGAACACCGGGCCCCGCGCGAAGAGCGGCCGCAGCGCGTCGAGCTCGGCGGCCGTCGGGGCCACCAGCACGTGCGCGTGACGGGGCTCCGCGGGCGCCGCGGGCTGCGCGTCGGGCGCGGGCGTCACCGCGGCGGCCGTGACGGGCGTTGGAGGCGCGGGGCGCGCGGTCGCACACGAGAGCGCGAGCGCGGCGGCGAGGGTGGCGACACGGTGGGCCTTGACGAACGATGCAGGCGTCATTGAAAGCATGTGCATGGTGATCGACGCCGCGAGAGAAGTCACGGGTTGGGCGCAGGTGGTCGCGAGGGTGCTCGTCGAGTCGGGCTCGGCGGGGCACCTCAAGCCCCGCGGGGCCGCGGTGGGCGCGAGGCTCCTGGCGCAGGGGCGCGCGGGCATCTCGACGATCTTTCGCGTGCGGGCCGCCAACGAGCCGCACGAGCCCGCGTTCGTGTTCGAAGGCCGTCGCATGACCTTCGGCGAGGTCGATCGGCGCATCGATCAGCTCGCGTCGGGCCTGCGCCGCAGGGGCATCGGGCGCAAGACCGCGGTGGCCCTGGTGCTCCACAACCGCCCCGAGTTCTTCGAAATCGAGGCTGCGATGAGCCGCCTCGGGGGCTCGGCGGTGAGCGTGTCGTGGCGCTCGACGCCGCACGAGCTCGCGTACCTCTTCAAGCACTCGGGGGCGCGCGCGGTGTTCTTCGAACACGACCTCGCGCCGGCCATCGAGGCCGCGCAGCGCGAGTGTCCCGACCTGCCCGCGGCCAACCTCTTCGCGGTGGGCGGCGACGCGGCGCCGCACCACGGGTATCCGTCACTGCTCGCGTCGTGGCCCGACCGCGACCTCGACGGCGAAGACGGCGCCGTGGTGATCTACACCTCGGGCACCACGGGGCGCCCCAAGGGAGCGGTGCGGCGCTTCGGCACGGGGCAGGTGCTGGGCTTTCTCGCCTTCATGGAGCGCGTGACGCTCAAGCGCGGCGACGTGCACCTCTGCGTGTGCCCGCTCTATCACTCCACGGGCCTCGGCTTCGCGTCGATGTCGCTCATGATGGGTGGGTGCGTGGTGATCGAGCGCGACTTCAACGCCGAGCGCTTCCTCGCCACCGTGGCGCGCGAGCGGGTCACCACGACGGCGCTCGTCCCCACGATGCTCCATCGGCTCATGGCGCTGCCCGACGAGACCCTCGCGCGGGCCAACCTCGACTCGCTGCGCGTGGTGCTCTGCGGCGGCGCGCAGTTGCCTGCCACGGTGGCCGCGCGCGCGCTCGATCGCCTGGGCCCGGTGCTCTACAACTTCTACGGCGCCACCGAGACGGGGCTCGTGACCACGGCCACGCCCGATGATCTTCGCGCGCTGCCGGGCACGATCGGGCGCGCGCTGCACGGCGTGTCGGTTCGCCTCCTCGACGACGAGGGCCGCGACGTGGCCGCGGGTGCGGTGGGCGAGCTCTACGCGAAGAGCCGCATGCTCGTGGAGGGCTACCACGAAGACGACGATGCCACGCGCTCGTCGGTGCGCGACGGGCACTTCAGCGTCGGCGACCTCGCCACCGTCGACGCCGAGGGGCGCTACATGATCGTGGGGAGGCGCCGCGACATGGTGATCTCCGGCGGGACGAACATCTACCCCGCGGAGGTGGAGGCCGTGATCGAGGCGCACCCCGGCGTGTCGCAGGTGGCGGTGATCGGCGTGGCCGACGAAGAGTGGGGCGAGCGCCTGCGCGCCTTCGTGGTGCTGCGCGAGGAGAACGCGCACCTGCCCACGGTGGCCGCGGAGCTGAAGTCGTGGTGCCGCGAGCGGCTGTCGGGGCCGAAGGTTCCGCGCGAGTGGGCCTTCGTCGAGGGGCTCCCGGCGAACCCGACGGGCAAGATCCTGAAGCGCGAATTGAAGGACTGGGAGGGCGACGTGGTGCGCGTGTAGCGGCGGGTCGCTCCCTCAGCGGCCTCGCAGACGCTCCAGCTCTTCGCGCATCTGCGCGAGCTGCGCTTCGAGGTCGCTCCGCTTCGCGGCCTCGGCGGCAGCGCGCTCCTCGGCCTCGCGTCGCAGGATCTGTTCGTCGTTCAGGCGGTCTTCGAGCTCTTCGGCGATCTCCGAGGGCTCCAGGAGCCGCGCGCTCCCGTGGTAGAAGCGCACCTTCTCGCCGTCGAGCACGAGGTCGAGGTCGAGCACCTCGGAGCGGTAGCGCCCCGTCTGCGGCATGATCGGCGTGTAGATCCCGATCGACGCGTCGCCGAGGCGGTACCCCCACAGCCTTCGCCGCACGAGGTCGGCGATGAAGTACTCGCGGATGCCCAGCGCGGCGTACTCCACCACGTGGCCCTTCAGATCCTTCCAGCGGTCGCCGAGGGCCAGGATCTCGAGCGCCCACTCGGGCTTGCGGCCCTCGCGCGTGACGATCCAACTGTCGCGGGACTGCGCCTCGGCGCCCATCACCGCGAACACGTCGGGCGCCACGCGGAGCTGACCGGGGAAGTACACCGCCATCTCGCCGCTGACGTACACCCGCTGGCCGGTGGCCTCGAAGTACGCGCGCAGCGCGCCCACGGCCGCCTCGCGGCACGCGCCGTGACGGTCCCCCTCCATGGCTCCACACTCCTCCGGCGGCACGTAGATGGGCAGCGCGTCGAGCGCGCGGGTGCGCTCCGCGGGCGTCATCGCGTCCCACTCGGCCTGCGTGGGGGCGCGCGGTGGCCGAGGGCTCTCTGCTGCGTCGGGCGGGCCGCTCATCACGCGCCCACCATACCCGATGCCCTACGCGAGCGCGACGTCAGGGCGTCTTCGGCGCGCGCTTCGCGGGCGCGTAGCGCGCCTGGAGCGACGGCACGTGCTCGCCGAGGAGGCGCCCCCAGGCGGCGCCGCCTGCGCGCTCCAGGTGCTCGTACCGACGGACGAGGAGGGTCCACAGACGGTCGCGCAGGGCCGCCGCCTTCTGCTGCTCGGCGCTGCGCGCGCTGCCCCGCTTCGCCCCCTTGGGCTTGAGCCGACGCAAGAGCTCGGCGCCGAGCTCGGCCGCCCGCTTCAGGTCCGCGGGCGTGACCGCGCCGCCCGCCCGCGCGAGCTTGTTGCGCGTAAAGAAGGTCACGAGGTCGATGACGTCTTGCACGGCGTCGACGGCGCCGCGCCCCTTCTCGATGCGCCTCACCTCGGGGAGCAGCGCCTTGTTCTTGAGCGCCTGCGTGCGCGCCTCGGAGAGCATCAGCGTGCGCAGCGGGCGCGCCTCGCGCAGCATCGACAGCACCTCGCCCTTGACCTCGGGGTCGGCGTCGACGCGCCCGTCGGCGAAGATCACCGCCTCGGCCACCTCGCCGATCGCGCGCACGAGCTCCCACTCGACGCGGAAGCCCGTGGCCTCGATGGGCGCCTTCGCCGCGATCACCGCGTCGCGGCCCGCGATCGCGTTGTGGTACGCGAGGTGCGCGTCGGCGCGCAGGGGGATCACCTCGCCGTCGGCGATCGCCTCGGCGGCCGCGCGGTGCTTCTCCAACGACGCCTCGGAGCCCGCCACCGCGGGCGCTTCGGCCTCCACCTCGACCCTGGGCGTCGCCGCCTTCGGCGCCCTCGCCACGGCGGTGGGCTTCTTCGCGCGCTTCGTCTCGACCGTCATCGCATCGCCTCCCTTGGGACGATCGTAGGCGACGACGGTGGGAGCGTGTCAACGACGTCGACGCGCGAGAGGGCGCGACCTTCCATGCGCGTCCTCGGTGAGCGCACACTGGAGGTCGCGCCCTTCGATGCGCGTCCTCGGCGAGCGCGCGGGGGAGGTCGCGACCCCTGGTGGAGAGCACACGGGGGCGACGCGGGGCGGGCGGCGACCTCTCGTGTGTGCGTGCGCGAGCTAAACCCCCTACGCCCTGCGTTGCTCTTCAACGAGCCCCCTCTCACTGGCGGCCCGCCACCCCTCCGCCACCCGTCGCCACCCCCGATCCGCCACCCCCATCATCGCGAGAGCGCTTCATTTCAAGTTACTTCGCGCGATGGCATCCTCTTCGCTCAGCCCCTCCTTCGTGACGCGCACCCCGTACGACCTCTTCGCGAAGGCGCTGGTGATGGCCCACGAGGCCCCCTTCGGCGACGCGCGCTCGCAGTTCGAGCTCGCCGCCGACGCGCTGTACGGCGACCTCGCGTGGACGCCGCACCCGCGACGCCTCCCTCGGCGCCCGCGCGACGTGCTCGATCGCATGGCGCGGCGCACTTCGCTCTGGGAGTTCTTTCACTGCGCCCCGCGCCTCATGGCGCTGTTCGCGTGCTTGCGGAAGCAGCTCACGTGGCACGCCCAGCGCGTGAGCGCCGCGCGCGCGAAGAAGGCTCCCGCCCCGCCGATGCCGTGGCTCTGGATCATCTCGTCGACGGCACCGCGCGCCGTGATGCGCGCCCTCCCCTTCGCGCCCATGAAGGGGTGGCCGACAGGGTTCTACGAGGGCCCCCCATCGGGCACGCTGCGCCTGGTGATCGTGCGCGAGCTGCCTGCCACGCGCGACACGCTCCTGCTACGTGTGATGGGCGCGGGGCGCACGCTGCACCGGGCGATCGACGAGATCGCCGCGTTGCCCGACGACGCGCCCGAGCGCAAGATCGCGCTCCCGCTGCTCATGAAACTGCGACTCACGCTCCCCGACGAGGACCCACTCATGAAGCACCTGTCGCCCCTCGAAGCCTCCGACGCCTACCAGAACGCCGTGAAGAAGATCGAGCAGCGCGCCGCCGAGCGCGCCCTGGAGCAAGGCCTCGAACGCGGCCTCGAACGCGGTCTCGCACGCGGCCTCGCACCGATGGTGCACCAGTTCTCCCGGCGCCTCGGCCGCCCGCTCACCGACGCCGAGCGCGTGACGCTCAACACGCGCCTCGACGCCCTCGGCCCCGAGCGCATCGGCGACGTGGTGCTCGACCTCGCCCCCGACGCCCTCGCCGCCTGGCTCGCCGACCCCGACGCCCGCTGAACTACCGCTCGATCTTCACGATGCGCTCGGCGTGGCGGCCGCCCTCGAACTCCGTCGCGATGAAGGCCTCGACGATCGCCTCGGCCACGCCCGGGCCCACCACGCGCGACCCCATCGCGAGCACGTTGGCGTCGTTGTGCGCGCGCGCCATGCGGGCCGTGTAGAGGTCGTTGCAGAGGGCCGCGCGCACGCCACGATGGCGGTTGGCCGCGATCGAGATGCCCACGCCGCTGCCGCACACGAGCACGCCGCGGTCGTACTCGCCGGAGGCCACCACCTCGCCGAGCGCGTGACCCCAGTCGGGGTAGTCGGTGCGACTCGCGTCGTGTGTGCCCAGGTCGGTCACGTCGAGGCCCTTCGCGCGAAGCTGGCGCTCGATGGCCTCTTTGAGTTCGAAGCCCGCGTGATCGGCTGCAAGTACCCAACGCATACGCAATCGCTCTCCCTGTCGATGACTACGTGTGGCGCGCGAGCGCGAGCGTCACGTTGGTGCCGCCGAACCCGAAGGAGTTCGACAGCGCCACATCGACCGCCGCACGCCGCGCCGTGTGAGGAACATAATCGAGGTCGCACGCGGGGTCGGGGTCGTCGAGGTTGATCGTGGGCGGCAGCACACCGTGCGTGAGCGCCAGCGCCACGAAGGCCGCCTCGACGCCGCCCGCCGCACCGAGGAGGTGCCCCGTCATGCTCTTGGTGGAGCTCACCGCGAGGCGCCCCGCGTGCTCGCCGAACACCGCCCGGATCGCCCGCGACTCTTGCAGGTCGCCCTGCGCGGTGCTCG
>CAISKJ010001543.1 GCA_903885885.1 uncultured delta proteobacterium | reverse complement strand
CGTAGGCGGGGTCGAGGTCGAGGCGCACCGCGCGGCCGTCGGGCGTGCAGAGCCGCGCGGTCGGCGCGCGGTGATCGACGAAGTGCAGATCCACCTCGGGACGCGTGAGGTCGATGGGCCCGACGGGGCCCGTGCGCTTCGTCGTGTTGTCGAAGGCCCGCGTGGCATCCGTCTCGATGCGCGCGCCCGCCTTGACGCCCTCGGCGACGTAGAAGTACGGGTGAAAGCCCATGTGCAAAGGCATCGGAGCGGCGCCCTCGTTGGCGTACTCCTGCGCGAGCGCGAGCGTGGCGCCGCGGAGTTCGAAGGTGATGCGCACGCGGAAGGCCCACGGAAACGCGGCGAGCGTAGCGGGCGAGCTGTCGAGGCCCAGGGTAACGCGCGCGGCGCCGTCGACGCTCCGCGCGAGCACGCGCCACGGGAGGTTGCGCGCGAAGCCGTGCTGCCCGAGCGCGAAGGACGCGTCGCCGACGCGGTGTCGGTCGCCGGCGAGGCGGCCCGCGATGGGAAACAGCACGGGGATGCCGCCGCGGACGTTCTTCGACCGATCGACGAGGGTCGCGCGATCGAGGTAGAGCACCTCGCGCGCGCCCACGCGAAACCCGGTCACGAGCCCGCCGCGCGTGGGGCACAGCGTGACGCGCGAGGCGGCCTCGTCGTCGATGAGGTGTACGGCCGCGGGGTCGCCGGGCGCGTCGAGTACGCGGAACGTCACGGCGCGCGACGGTATCACCGCTTCGACGGCGCGGCGCTGGCTGCGCTACGATGCGCGCATGAACGCGCGACGAATCGTGGGTGCGGCGGTGCTCGGTGCGTGCGCGGTGCTCGCCCCGCGCGAGGGCGCCGCGCAGGCGACGACGGTGTGGGGCGGCGCCTGGTACGGGTACACCGCGCGGCCGCTGCCGCCGTGGTTCGAGACGCGCGCGCAGCAGTTTCCCCTCGGGCCCGACCTCGGCGCCGAGAAGACCTTCGCGTGCAGCGTGCGCGCGTTTCCCGCGCAGCAGTGCTTTCTGCTCGGGTGGAGGCCGGTGGGGTTCACCTTCGGGTCGCGCCCCGACCTCGCGCGGGCGATCACCTTCTCGGGCGACGGCCGCGGGCGCGTGATCGCCTCGACGGAGCGCGACGTGATCTACACCGACGACCGCGGGCACGCGTGGCACACGGCCGCGTGGAACGGCGTGGTGCGACCGCAGATCATCGCGATGGATCCCGACGCGCGCGCGGGCTTCGCCGTCGCCGACGGGGCCATCCACGTGAGCGACGACGCGGGCGCCTCGTGGCGCTTCGTGCGTGAGCTGCCGGGGCGGCGCATCACGCAGGTGGTGGTCGCGGGCCGCAACGCGGCGCTGGGCGACGGGGCCGGCGGCCTGTGGGCGCTCGTCGCGGGCAGCGAGCTCACGGTGCTCTCGGAGAGCGGCGCGCAAGCGTACTTCGACGGCGCGCCGACGCTCTCGCTCGACGGTGCGGTCATCGTGGCCCGCGACCCCCACGGACGCGAGCTTCGCCTCGGGCGCGGCGGCCTCGTCGAGCGCAGCGCGCCGTCGACGCGCTGGGAGCGGTAACGGACGAACTCAGGCGGCGCGGGCGATCTGCGTGTCGAGCGTGGAGAGCATCTCGCGGAAGCGCGAGGGGTTGCACGACGTGGTCATGATGAAGGGCACCGCGCGCTTCTTGGCGAGCTTGCGGGCCATGTGCATCGCGCCGTGGCTGTTCACGTTGGTGGCCACGATGACGACGTCGGCGCGGTCGATCTGCCGGTGCATGTCGTCGACGCCGCGGCCCTTCATGTGGCCGCCGTGGAAGTCGAGCGTGTGGCCGAGGTCACGTGCGATCTGCTCGAGGGCCTGCTCGTTGCGTTCGACGCCGCCGATCAATGAGATGCGCATGGGAATACTCCTTCGATGCCTTGACCGCGCGCTTCAGCGCGCTGGAGTGTGATGCCTTCTGCGGGATCAACGTCTCGGGGCTGAAGCCCATTCCCACACCGCGTTCGCGGTGCTGCGAGGCGTCGCCGATGTTCTCGTATAGTGAACCCTGCCGTCACTATAGTAATCCATTCTAAAATGGCAACGGGCCCCGGCGCGCGAAAGTTCGCGCGCGCGGCGAGCGGGCGGCGCGGGGTGTGAGCGGCGGTGTGGGCGGTGCGGGCGGCGGGCGGAGGCGGAGGGAGAGGCGCTTACCGGAACGCGGTCAGGGGTGACCGTTGTGCTCGGCGGCGGGCTCGGCGGCGGCGACGACGGGCGCGGCGACGGGCGCGGGCACCTCGCCAGCGGCGGGGCGCGCGTTGGCGGGAAGCTCGCCGGTGAGGGCGTTGAGGAAGGCGACGAGGTGGGTCACCTGCTGGTCGTTGAGGTCGCGGCCGAGCTGGTAGCGGCCCATGACGCGCACGGTCTCTTCGAGGGTGGCGCGCGAGCCGTCGTGCAGGTAGGGGCCCGTGAGGCCCACGTTGCGGAGGGTGGGCACCTTGAAGAAGTGCCGATCGGCCTCGTTGTGGGTGCGGTTGTAGCGGCCGTTGTCGGCGTCGGTGAGGGGCGTCGCGCGGTCGGCGAAGTAGTTACGCACCGCGCCCATGCGCTGGTAGCTCGTGCCGCCGAGGTTGACGCCCTGGTGGCAGGTGACGCAGCCGGTGCTCACGAAGAGCTCGGCGCCGGCGCGCTCGTCGGCGTGGAGGGCGTGCTCGTCGCCCTTGAGCCAGCGGTCGAAGCGCGACGGGGTGACGAGGCTCTCTTCGTAGGTGGCGATGGCGTCGAGGAGGTTGGGGCCCGTGACGCCGTCGGTGTAGGCCGCGCGGAAGAGGTCGACGTACTGCGGGTTGGCGTTGAGCGCGGTGACGGCGGCCTCGACGGAGCTGCCCATCTCGAGGGGGTTGCCGATGGGGCCCGAGGCCTGCTCGCGCAGGTCGGCGGCGCGGCCATCCCAGAACTGCACGAAGTTGAAGCGCGCGTTGAGCACCGTGGGCGAGTTGATGGGGCCCACCTGGCCGTGGATGCCGAGGGAGGTGCCGCGGTTCTCGGCGCCGCCGTGGTCGAGCGAGTGGCACGACGCGCAGGAGACGGTGTTGTCGCCCGAGAGGATGGGGTCGTGGAAGAGGCGGCGGCCGAGGGTGACCTTGGCGGGCGACGCGGCCACGAGGGCGGGCACCGGGGCGACGGCCGAGCGCAGGATCGCGAGGGGCCCCTCGAGGCTCGGGCCCGCGATGGGCTCGACGTAGTTGGTGAGGGGCGTGCCCGTCCCGTTGCCGATGGGGGGCGGGAGGTACAGGTCGCCGCAGCCCGTGAGCAGCATCGGCGCGGCAACGCTCGCGCCCACGAGAGCGAAGAGGCTGACAGAGTTCTTCATCCAGGACGTGACACGGTTCACGGAGCGATACCTCCTCACAGGGGTTCTTGACGCAGGTTGCTCGCCTATACCGCAGCTTCAAGGCCCCCGGTTAGCCGGAATCGCTCACGCCGTGGGCACCGCCCGCGACGGCGCTCTGGGGCGTGAGGTCGGGGCCGCGGGGGGGCGTGACGGCGCACGTTCCGTCGGGGTTGAAGCGCACCGACCCGACGCGCCAGAAGGGGTTGTCGTTGGGGCTCTGCTGGCCTACGAGGTCGCGCTCGAAGCGGGCCACGCGCTGCTCGCCGCAGTAGATCACCACGATGGCCGTCGTGGGGTTGGGCTGCCCGTGCGACGAGTAGTAGTGCACGCCCACCTGGTAGTCGGTGTCGAGCGCAGGCACGTCGACGCGGATGTTCTCCGGGCCCTCGCCGTCGGTGTCGTCGGTGTCGAGCCAGCGGCGCTGCGGCTCTTCGAGCGACGACGTGTCGGGCGTGCGGTTGGCGTAGTAGCAGTCTGCGGGGGTGACCCAGCGCGGGTCGCGGCCGCTGACCATGTGCAGGTCGACGTCGGTGTTGCTGGTGTTCCACGAGAGTTCCACGCGAAGACCGTGGCCCGCCATGGTGACCTGCGTCTCGCACGCGGCGGTGCGGCCCTCGCGGTCGCGCACCTCGGCGCGCACGGTGTAGTCGCCCACGATCACCGACGTGAAGGGCACCTCGGCGCCCGTCGCCACGATGCTGTCGGAGTCGTTGGCGTCGAAGCGCTCGGAGAAGCGGTAGTAGCGCGCCTGCGGCGACTGCGTGACCGTCCACCGCGTGCGGAGCCCCTCGCCCGCAGCCTCGGCGCGCAGACGAACGGGCGTGCCCGCGAGGGCCCGCGCGGGCGGCGAGCAGCGCACCGTGGGCGTACCCTCGGCGGCCACGAGGAGGGGCGCCGAGGCCACCACCTGCACCGTCGTGGTGGTGACCTGACGGGTGGCGAACTGCGGCGAGCACGCGAGCAGCGACGACGCGACGAGCGCGGGGATGATGCGCATGGGAGACGCTCCGAGTGGTTGCGGGGGGGGTGTTGCGGGCGGCGCGGGAACGCAGCGCGCGCGAGGGGCTTACAGACGTTCTGCGCGCCCGTGCGGTGTGGCTGCGCTCACGCGGGGGGCACGTAGCGCCAGTCGGGCGTGAAGAAGCCCGAGGCCTGTCCGCCGGCGAGGCTCCAGACGAGGTAGTCGGGCACCGCGAAGCCCGACGCGAAGGGCTGGATGCGATAGAGGAGGCGCTCCTGCCCGCGCGCGGTGACGAAGGCCGCGCCGAGGTGGTCGGCTCCGTCGGGGAAGACGAACACGAGGGCCGCGTCGTCGAAGCGTCGCGCGCCGAGGGAGACGCCGGCGTCGTTCCACGTGAAGGGGACGCCCGGAGGGAGGCGCAGCGCGCTCGCCGGGAGGCCGAGGTACACGAGGTTGCGCTCGCGTCGGAGCGCGTCGGTGACGGCGCTCTGCGGCACCGCGCAGCCGTGGCCGTTGCCGTTCACCGACCACACCGAGACGAGGTACGAGGCGTAGCGGCGGTACGCGGCGGGGCCGTCGTCGGCGTACACGAAGCAGAAGGGTCGCTGCAGCGACTCGTTGAGCGGACCGTTCACGCCGGGGCGCTTGCCCTCGCGCGGGCCCACGGCGATCTCCGCGTCGGTGACGTCGTGCGCGGTGCCGTCGACGACGACGCGGGCGACGCCGCGCGCGCGGAGCGCGGCGCCCGAGAGCTCCAACGAGCGCACGTTCACGGTGGTGAGGGTCACGGTGTCGCCCGCGCGCATCGAGGTCACCG
>CAISKJ010001542.1 GCA_903885885.1 uncultured delta proteobacterium | reverse complement strand
TGCCGTTCTGCAACAGCCACCCGCAGAACCACATGCCCGCGTGGCTCGCGGCGCGGCGAGCGGGTGTTCATCGTGACCGAGCGCTCGCACGCGAGCGGTGCCGCCGCGCACGTGCGCGCCACCGGCGGCACCTCGCGCGAGGTCACCGACGAGTGGGATCAGAACAAGTTCGTGCTCATCGAGGCCACGGTGGGCGCGTCGGCGCCGCCCGCGCGCCGGGGTGCGCAGTAGGCGAAGAGGCGATGACGATGAAGGCGCGCGATCGCTGGCTCACGGGCGTCTCGCTCGCGCTGCTCGCGGGGTGGATGTCTCTCCCTGGCCACCACCGCGGCGGCGTGCTCGTGGGCCTCGCGCTCACCCTCGCGGCGACGCTGGGCATCCTCGGGCTCCTGGGCGACTCGCCCCTCGACGTGCAGGGCGACGAGCGTCCTGTCGGCGACGGTGACACCCGTCCGTGGTGGCGCCGCGAAGACGCGCTGGTGGTGCTCTTCGGCGCGCTGCTCTACGTGCCCCTCGCGGGCGCGTACGGGTTGTGGGATCCGTGGGAGACGCACTACTCCGAGGTGGCCCGCGAGATCCTCTCGCGCGACGACTGGATCACCACCTGGTGGGCGCAGGAGGGGTGGTTCATGTCCAAGCCCATCCTGGTGTTCTGGATGAGCGCGCTGGGCATGGGCGTAGGGTCCCTCTTCGGACTGGGATACCAGGCCGACGCCGGGCCCAACATGCAGGAGTGGTTCATCCGCCTGCCCATCGTGTTCCTCGCGATCGGCGCGATGGTGGGCCTCTCGCGCGCGGTGGGGCGCTCGTGGGGCGGGCGTGCGGGGGTGCTCGTCGCGATGGTGCTCGGCACCATGCCGCACTGGTTCTTTCTCGCGCACCAGGCGATGACCGACATGCCCTTCGTGGCGCCGCTGGTGCTCGCCATCGCGATGCTCATGATGGCCGTCACCGACGACGCCGACGCGCTCACGAAGCCGCGCTCGTTCACCCTCCGCGGGCGCACGTTTCGGGTGTCGCTGTGGCACCTCACGGTGGGGCTCATTCTGCTGCTCGTGCTGCCGCAGATCAGCTACCTCCTCACGCGCCGCGTGATGTTCGGCTGCCCCGACGACGCCAACCTCAACCAGTGCAACCCGATCCTCGAGGCGAACCGCATCTTCGGGCGCATCCAGGTGCCGATCGAGACCTTCTACTCGGGCTCGGCGGGCAACTCGGGGGTGACCGACGCGGCCTCGGTGCCGGGCTCGCCCCGCTGGGAGCGCGTCGCGAGCGCGGCGATCTACCTCCCGTCGGTGCTCCAGGGCACGCTGTGGACGGCGCTGCTGCTGTCGGTGCTCCACGCCCTGCGCGGCGAGCGCCGCGCGCAGGTGCTGCACTACGCGCTCTTCTACCTCTGGTGCGCGGTGAGCACGCTCGGCAAGGGCCCCGGCGGCCTCGCCATCCCGGGCGCCGTGGCGCTCCTGCACTTCATCTCGTCGGGCCGCTGGCGTGAGCTCCTGCGCATCCGCCTCGGCCTCGGCATCGGCGTGTTCGCGCTCGTGGGCCTGCCCTGGTACGTGGCCATCTACGGCCGCCTCGGGAGCGAGTTCATCGACCGCTTCGTGCGCCACGACCTCATCAACCGCATGACCATCGGCGTCCACGGCGACACGGGCTCGCTGCGGTACTTCCTGTGGCAGCTCGGCTACGCGATGTTCCCCTGGTCGGGCCTCGTGCCCGTCGCGCTCTTCGGCTGGCGCTACGTGGTGCCCTCGACGGC
>CAISKJ010001541.1 GCA_903885885.1 uncultured delta proteobacterium | reverse complement strand
CGGGAGCGTCGGCGGCGGCGCGAGCGCGACGCCCACCCGCCGCGCCTGGCGCAGCGCGTCTTTGAAGATGTAGGCGCGCTTGGGCGGGATCTCCGCCGGGCCCTTGTGCCCCCACGCGTCGAGCATCGCCGCGAAGAGTACGGCGACGGGCTCCACCGCGCGCCCGTGCGCCGCCGCGAGCGCGTGCACCTGCGTCCACGCGAGGTACGCGTACGGTGAGATGAAGTCGAAGTACACCCGGATCGGCGCGCCGCTCATGGGCGCCTACATCGCACGCCGCTCCGCGAAGCAGAAGGCGCACTCCGTGGTGGGGGCGCGACCCTGCGCGCTCCGGCGACCGCCGCGCATCGGAGCGCACGGGGACGCCGGGGGGCCCTCGCGCGGCGCATCAACCGACAAGCCCGAGGCCGGAAGGGCAGAACGCTCCGAGCGTTGCGGTGATGAGACGTCGCGTTGTCGGTTTGCACGCCGCGGCAATTGCGATCATTCGCATCGGCGTACCGCGCTGTACGGGCGAACCTGGCTGAATGCTGCGAGGCGCACCTCGGGTTTACCCGATGGGGCTTATTGGGTTCGTCGTAGCGCACCTCGACGACGCTGAAATGGCGGTGGCGCAAGCATTTGCACAGGCGTCCAGGGGGCGCTCTGAATCTTCAAACGGGCAGTCGAAGGGCACCAGCCCTTTCAACGTGTATTCGCGTGCAGCATGTGCCCGTCGGCCGTGAACCTCAGCGAGAACGCAGCGCGTTCCAACACGCCTTGAAAGGGCTGCCGTGATCACGCCCAACGTGGCGAGCTTCACGGCGGCGAGCGGTCCGTCGTTGCGCAACCGCGACGGCCGCGAGCACGACGAGCGCATTCGCCTCCACGCCGCGGGCCGCCCCTGCGACGACGACGACGACGACGACGACAACGACAACCAGAACTACTACTACGTCCGGTGGGACGCTGACGACCTGCGCCTCGTCGACGGCGGCATCTACCGCGCGCACGTCTCGGCGCCGGTGGGCGGCGTGGCCCGCGAGCTCGGCTTCGCCGACATTCTCGTCGTGCGCTCGCAGCGCCTCGCCCGTCGCGTCGACACCGATCAGTACATTCCGCTCGTCAATGGGCACTCGATTCGCCTGAAGTTCCGCATCGACACCAGCGCGCTCGTCCCGTCGCCCGCGCCTGCGCCCGCGCCTGCGCCCGCCCCTGCGCCCGCCCCTGCGCCCGCCCCGGCCCCGACGCCCGACGCCGGCGTCTAGCCCGTCTCAAACGCCCCTCAGCGACGCATCAACGCGCGCCGCGCACTTCGTGGCTGTGTGGCCCTGCGCGGTCGACGCGACCGATGTGCGTGTGGCACAAGGGCGCCGTGTCCAACGAACAGGTCGGCTTCCACTTCGACAACACCTACGCCCGCGAACTCGACGGGTTCTACGTTCCGGTGACGCCGGCGCGGCCGTTGCGCCCCGCGCTCGT
This sequence comes from uncultured delta proteobacterium, assembly GCA_903885885.1. Classification (GTDB taxonomy): domain Bacteria; phylum Myxococcota_A; class Polyangia; order Polyangiales; genus CAISKJ01. Next base: position 5,122 of record CAISKJ010001541.1, on the reverse strand, counting down.
GCGGCTCAACCGCGGCCTCGCGGAGGCCATGGGTCTCGACGTCGACGCGCTCGCCTCACAGGCCGCGGAGATCTTCTCCGGCGCGCGCGTTCCGCCTGGCGCCGAGCCCATCGCGCAGGCCTACGCGGGGCATCAGTTCGGCGGGTTTTCTCCGCGCCTCGGCGACGGGCGCGCGCTCCTCCTCGGCGAGCACATCGACCGCGCGGGCACGCGGCGCGACCTCGCGCTCAAAGGCTCGGGGCGTACGGTGTTCTCCCGCGGCGGTGACGGCAAGGCGGCGCTCGGGCCCATGCTCCGCGAGTACGTGATGGGTGAGGCGATGCACGCCCTCGGCGTGCCCACCACGCGTGCGCTCGCCGTGGTGACGACGGGCGACGTGGTGCCGCGCGATCGACTGCTCCCCGGCGCCGTGCTGGCGCGCGTCGCGGCGAGCCACCTGCGCGTGGGCACCTTCGAACTCTTCGCCGCGCGGGGCGAGTACGACCAGGTGCACCGCCTCGCCGACTATGCGATTCGACGCCACGACCCGGCGCTCATCGACGCGCCCGATCGATACCTCGGGCTGCTCCGCGCGGTGGCTGCGCGCCAGGCCGAGCTCATCGCCCGGTGGATGCTCGTGGGGTTCATTCACGGCGTGATGAACACCGACAACATGACCCTCTCGGGCGAGACGATCGACTATGGGCCCTGCGCCTTTCTCGAAGCGTACGACCCCGTGGCGGTGTTCAGCTCCATCGACCACCAGGGGCGCTACGCCTTCGGTCGCCAGCCCGCCATGGCCCGGTGGAACCTCGCGCGCTTCGCCGAGACGCTCCTCCCGCTCATCGACCCCGCCGACGGTGACGCCGCCGCGGCGCAGGCGATGGAGGTGCTCGACGGCTTTCACGCGCGCTACGAGAAGCACCTCGCGCTGGGGGTTCGGGCGAAGCTCGGCCTCGCCGCGTCGGAGCCCGACGACGCCCTTCTCGCCCGCGACTGGCTCGCGCTGCTCGCGGCCGACGCGGTCGATCACACCGTCGCGTGGCGCGCGCTCGCCGACGCCGTGACCACCGACGGACGCGCGCTCGAGGCGCTGTTTCAAGACCCCGGCGCGGTGCGCGCGTGGCTCGAGCGCTGGCGCGCCCGCGGGGCTCGCGAGGCGCACTCGCCGACGGAGCGCGCGGCGGCGATGCGCGCGGTGAGCCCCGTGTACATTCCGCGCAACGAGCGCGTCGAAGAGGCCCTCGAGGCCGCCCAGGAGCGCGGCGACCTGGGGCCCTTCGAACGGCTCCTGGAGGCCGTCACGAAGCCCTTCGAAGAGCGCGCGGGGCTCGAGGCGTACGCGCGCCCGTCGCCGCGTGAGGTCACCGCGCGCTACCAGACCTTCTGCGGTACGTGATCGCCGACGCCCTTCCACGTGTAGGGAAAGTGCTCGGTGGCTTCGGACGTGACGAGGTGGTGGAAGCGCGACACGTCGAGCACGAGGTCGCCGTCGGGCCGCTCGGAGAGCACGTCGGCGTGGCGCGCGCCCCAGATGACGGCGCGGTGCTCGTAGGTCGTGCGCGCGTGCACGGGCTGGTCGCTCGTGTCGTCGACGCCCACGCGCGTCACCATGAACTCGATCTCGTCGCCCGCGAGCGTGTCGGGGGTCGCGCCCCAGAGCGGCGGCGGCCTCGTCGATCGCGTGCATGAGCGTCCACGAGCGGTTCCTCGCGGGCGAGCGGTCGCGGCGTAGCGGGAGGTCGTCCATGCGGTAGAAGGTGACGCCTTCGCGGGTCTTCACGGTGCGCACGATGACCACGCGCACCTGCGCCTCGACGATGAGGTTGCCGCGCTCGTTGCCCACGCGAAACATGAGCGCCGGGACGCCGTCCATGGGGGCGATCGCCGCGTTGCGCGCGAAGGCGATGCGCCCGCCGGGCTGGGAGAACTTCGCGAACAGGAGCCCCGTCGAGAGGGCCGTCACGAGCAGCCCCGCGACGGACTCGGCCATCACCAGCGCCTGCGCCGCGGCGGTGCGCGGGTACATGGCGCCGTAGCCGATGGTGCCCAGCGTCTGCACCGAGAACGAGAACGCGTCGAAGAACGAGTGCGGCCGAGCGCCGCCGACGCCGCCCACGAGCAAGAACGCCGTCGCAAACACCGCGTTGACCGCGAGGTAGAGCGCCACGATCGAGGCGAGCGCGCGGGGCCACGAGACGCGGAGGAACGCGTGATACTGATCGCTCAGCCACGGCTGTTTGGGCGCCCCGACGACCTGGATCTTGTACGACGCCGCCGGCGCGGGTTGGCTCGAACGCATGGTCGTCGGAGTATCGCCGACGATCGCTCCGCCGCGAACCCCCGCGCCGACCGCGTCACCCGAGGATGTCGAAGCGGAGCTCGCTCGCGCCCGCGGCCCAGCAGAGCACGTTGCCCGCGCAGGCGATCGCGCGGTGGTTCACGCACCCGTCGAGGTCGCGCCGCCCGCGCACCGCGCCGTCGGCCGCGTCGAGCGAGAAGAGCGTCGTGCGCGGGCGCCCCTCGGCGCTCCACTGCACCGGGACGTGCACCGCGTCGCCGGCCACCATCGGACGCCCCACGACGCAGCTCTCGTCTTCGTCGCCGTCGGGCAGCTCGAGCTCGGTGTGCCAGGTGACGGCGGGCTTCGACGCCACGTCGACGCACGCGACGACGGGTGTGCCCTCGTCGAGGGTGACGGCCACCACGCGCGTGCCGCCGAGCGACGCGCCGAGCACCAGCGAGGCCCCGTACGGCGCCCGCGCCACGAGCTGGATGCGCCCGAGCGACGCGCCGCGCGCGGGCTCGAGCACCACCACCGCGCCCTGCTCGCCGAAGATCACGACGCGGTCGTCGAGGGCGCACACGTCCATGACGCCGTCGTTGGGCGTCGGCGTCGAGCGCCACCGCTGCGCGCGCGTGGCGAGGTCGAAGGCGTAGAGGTAGCAGTCGGCGGGGGCCATGAAGCTCCCGTTGGCGAGGTACGCGGTGGCGCCGTCGGGCGCGAAGCCGATGGCGTTGGTGGCGCTCGTGGGGCCCTTGAACGCAGGCGCGGCGACGCTCAACGACGCGAGCTCGACGCGCGTGGGCGCGCGCGTGCCGAGGAGCAGCGCGCTGTCGTCGGGCGTGAACGCGGCCGCGTAGACCACCCCGCTCACGGGGCCGCGCGCCACCGCGAGGCGCGTCGCGAGGTCGACCACCGTGAAGTGCGTCTCGTGCACGGCGACGAGGCGCGCGCCACTGTGGGAGACCGCGATGAGGCGAACGGGGGCCGAGAGTGCGAGCGTCGAGGAGGTCATGGTCGGTGCGAGGGGCTTCATAGCGCGCCCCGCGGCGTCGGCGAAGCGGCTTCTCGCGCGCGTCTCACACCACGTGCGTGCCGTCGGCGCCGCTGCCGCGGATGCGTCGCCGACCGCCATGCCGTCGTGGATCGCGCGCGGCGGGCGCGGTATCGTGCCGACTACGATGGGGGCGAAGGCACCGGACCCTGCGATCCGCGAGGGCGCTGACGAGCAGGCGTGGTCTGGCGTCGTGCGTCGACGGGCCATGGTCCCGAAGGCGCTCGCCGTGGCGCTCTTGCCGGGCCTCGTCTTCGCGGTGGCGGCGGCCTCGGGTGTGCTCGTGGGGCTCACGCCGGAGGTCGCGCTCCTCGCGTGCGCGCTGCTGTTCGGCGCGGGCGCCGTCGCGGCGATGGCGTCGCCGATCGCGACGCGCATCGACGACTGCGAGGTCAGGGCGAGCCGCGCGGGCTTGCGCGTCGGCACGCTGTGGGTCCCCCGCGAGGAGATCACGCGGGGCTTCTTGATCCCCGGCGACGACTTTCACGGCGCCGTTCTGCGCATCGAGCGCAGCATGCGGCCGGCGCTCCACCTCGACGGGAGCGACGCCGCGGTGGTCTCGGGCGTACTCGGCGCGCTCGGCCTCGACGTGCGGCAGCGCGCTCTGCAACTCGGCGTGCTCGACCGCAAGCACTTCTATCTCGGCGCGCTGGGCTTCTTCGCGCTGATGATCGTCACCGGGATCATCCAGCAGATCTTCCCACCCCCCCTATGGCACCATGCTCTGGGCGGGCGTCGCCTTCGTGTACCTGAAGGGCCTCCCGCGGCCGCTGACCGTCGGGGCCGACGGCGTGACGCTGGCGTGGTTCGGGGGCGCGCAGTTCATCCCCGCCGCGGGCCTTCGGGGAGCCAGTGTCACCTACCGAGAAGGCCGCGACGGGCGGCCCGTCTACGATGGGTTCTTTCTCCACACGCCGGACGGCTCCACGCGGCTCATGGTCTTCGGTGGCCTTTTCTGGAGCGGTTCGCGCGCCCTCAAGGGCCGCCTCGACGAGGCCGCCGCGGTCACGCTCACCGCGATGGACCTCGAGCCGTCGTTGACCCACGTCCGCGTCGCGGCGGCTGCGAACTCCGTGGCCGACCCCGACCTCCGCGACGTCTTCGAGGGCCTCGCCCGCGACAACGACGAGCGGGTCGTGGACGCCATGCGTCGGCTCCACTGGCGCTGAGCGCCGCGCGCGAGCGGGCGAAGGTCGTCGCGGGGCATCGGGCCATCGACGAGCGCGCCCATCTCCGTTGTGTTCAGCCTCGCCGCGCGGCCTCGCGCCGCACGGTCGTCACGCGCTGGTCGGGCCCGTCGTGGGACCAGCCCGGCGCGTCGAACAGGTAGCGCAGGCGGGCGCCCCAGCCCGGCGCGCGGCGCAGGTCGCGGAGGAGCTCGCGCCACGGGGAGAGCCGCACCGTCGCGAGGGCGTCGTCGTCGAGGGGCTTCAACAGTCCGTAGCGCGGCGCTTCGACCTCGGGGGCGTAGGTGCCGAAGAGGCGATCCCACAGGGCGAGCACCTCGCCGTAGTTGCGGTCGAGGTAGGCGAGCTCGGTGCCGTGGTGGACGCGGTGCGCGCTCGGCGTAACCACGACGCCTTCGAGGGGCCCGAGGCGCCCCACGAGGCGCGGGCTCACGTGCGTGAGAACGCCCCAGGTGCGTGAGGCTGACTTGACCACCAGCAGCATCGCCGGGTGCACCCCGAGCAGCGGCACCCACGCGAAGAACCAGGGGAGGTACACGAAGTCCGCCGCCGACCCGCGCGGGCTCGCCGCCCCCGACCCGACCTTCGCCTCGGAGTACGAGGCCGCGCGCACGGTCG
>CAISKJ010001540.1 GCA_903885885.1 uncultured delta proteobacterium | reverse complement strand
CCGATCGGCCCGGCGGTGACCTCGCGCGCGAGGTGGTGCTCCTCGGCGCGCACCTCGACTCGTGGGATCTCGGCACCGGCGCCCTCGACGACGGCGCGGGCGTGGCGATCGTGCTCTCGGCCGCGCGCCAGGTGATGCGTGACCGGCCGCCGCGTCGCACGGTGCGCGTGGTGCTCTTCGCCAACGAAGAGAACGGCATCGCGGGCGCGCGCGCCTACGCCGAGGCGCACCGCGACGAACTCGCGCAGCACGTCGCCGCGCTCGAGGCCGATGCGGGCGACGGCCGCGTGCTCGCGATCCGCTACGCGGGCGCCGAGGCTTCGCGCGGCGCGTTTCACCGCGTGGCCGAGCACCTCGCGTCGATGGGCGTGCGCGAGAGCGACGAGGCCGCGCACGGCGGCGCCGACCTCTCGCCGCTCGCGCCCGCGGGGGTTCCGCGCGTCGACCTCGCGCAAGACATGGCGACGTACTTCGACCACCACCACACGGCCAACGACACGCCCGCGGTGCTCAACGAGGGCGCCATCGACCACGCCGTGGCCGTGTGGGCCGCCGCCGTGGGCGAGCTCGCCTCGATGGACGAGACCCTCGGCCGCGCCCCCGTCGAAGCCCCCTCACACTAGGGCCCGTCCCAAAGTCTCCCGTCGCGGACAAACCGATCCGCGTCGCACCGCTGCGTTGCCGCGTTTCGACGGGCCGACAGCCCGTCTTTGCCTCGGCGCCTTGCGATGCTTGCTGCTCGTTTCGCCCGCTCGGTCCGACTTCAGGGACAGACCCTAACGCGAAGCGCCTGAGAAGAAGCCCACCAGCGCGAAGCGACGCCCCGCGGTGACGGGCGTCACCTCGTGCAGGAGCGTGGCCGAGTACACCACCGCGGCGCCCGTCGGCGCGTCGAAGGTGGCGCCGTACTCGGGGAGCACGAGGCGCCCGCCCTCGTAGCGGCCGTGCGCGAGGTTCACGCTGAGGGCGAAGCGCCGGTGCGCCGTGGCCGGGTTGCTGTCGTCGCGGTGCGCGCGAAAGAACCCCGCCTCGCTGGCCTCGTAGCACCCCACGCGAAAGCCCTCGCAGCGCCCCGGCACAAACTGAAACGCGCGCTTCACCGCCGGGAACACCCTGCGCGCGAGGCGCCCGAGCACCTCGCGCTCGAGCGCGCCGTCGGCGATCACGTGGTCGACGCGGCGCTTGATGCCCTCGTCGCGCATCGCGGCCGCGCCCGCGTCGCCGAGGGCCGTCACGCGGCCGGCCTCGCGCGCGCCGCTCGCCCACGCCTCGAGGAGACGCTCGCAGAACGACGGCTCGAACGCGCCAGGCACGACGAGCACCGGCGCGGCCCCGCCCGCGAGCTCGACGCGCGGGGCAGGGGAGCATGCCCGCGCGACGAAGCGCGACGCGAAGTCTTCGGCGCCCACGATGGCCACGTCGGCGACGCGCCCCGCGGGGTCGACGAGCAACGCGTGGCACGCCGCGGGCGAGAGGCGCAGGCGCGCGCCGACCTGATCGCTCGGGTCGTCGAGGGCCACCCAGGCCTCGTCGTCGGAGCGCGCGGCGCCCACCACGAGGCCGCCCAGCGCGCGGAGCTGCTCCATCGCGTCGAGGGCGGCGGCGCCGTGGCCGTGTACGAGCACGAGCGCCCACCAACGACCGGCGAAGAGGTCGGGGCGCACGTCGCCGAAGCCCCCGTGACGGAGCACGAAGTCGGGCAGCGGGTCGCCGACGGAGACCGTCGCGAGCGCGCCATCGTAGGGGCGTGAGGCCGTGCGGGCGAGGGCGCGCACGAGGTCGTCGGTTCCCTCGAAGCCGCGCGCGAGGGCGTCGGACTCGACGTCGTCGGGCACCGGTCGCCCCAACGACGACTCGTACCAGGCGTGCAATCGCTCGTCACGCGAGACGTCGTCGTCGGCTGCGCCGCCGTCGCGGAGGGTGCGCGCGCGCGTCCACGCCTGCTCGGCGCCGTCGGCCACGCGGAGAAAGTCGGCCACCGCGCCTGCCAGGGGATGCGCCGCGCCCGACCCGAAGGCCCGCAGCCGCGCCTCGTCGAGCATGAGGCGCGCGAAGCCCGCCGGGTCGATGCCCCGGTCGGCGCACCAGGCCGACAGGTCGTCGCCGCGGCGCAGGCCCCGCGCGTCGCGGAACGACACCGCCGCGGCGCGCACGGCGTGGGCCGCGGGCTGCACGCCCAACCGCTCGGCGAGGGAGAGCATGCGCTGACGCAACTCGGCGCCTTGCAGAATCGCAACGCGCTCGTCGTCGGGCATGAGGCGAACGAGGTCGAGGAGAACGTCTTCGAGGGAGGGCGGGGCGGCCATCGGGGCCGCGGACGGTAGCGCGATCAGTAGCCGCGGCGCATCACGATCGGGGCGCCCATCTCGAGCTCGCGCTCGACGCCCGTCACGATGCACACCGCCGTGCGCGGGTGCAGCGCCACCACGAGGAGCTCGCCGATGACCTCGACGGGCAGCTCGGCGTCGCCCGGATCGGGGGACGTCGGGGGCTCGTCGGGCACGCCGTCGCCGTCGCGGTCGATGGTCATGCGAATCACGCGGCCCTGGCCGTGCGCGCTCTGGATCCACGGGTCGCCGCGGCGCGTGAGGAAGAAGCGGTTGCCGAGGTGCACGCCGTCCTGCTGACCGCGGTCGATGATCACGACGTACTGCCCGCCCACGATGGAGCGCGGGTGCGGCGTGGCCACGATGTGACCCGCGAGGTCGCGGTCGTTCGTGATGGG
>CAISKJ010001539.1 GCA_903885885.1 uncultured delta proteobacterium | reverse complement strand
CGACGCCGTCGGCGCCGACGCGCTCGTCGACGCGCTGCTCGCGCGCTGGCCTCGGGGGCGCGCCGACCTCGACGACGCGCCTGCGCAGGCCCTCGAGCTCGAGGCCGAGTTCGAGCGCTGGCTCGCGCACCGCGGCGCGCCGCTCACGCTCGTGTGCGACTTCGCGCGCGTCGACGGGCTCGCCGCGCCGCCCGACGTCGAGCTCGCGATCCCCCTGCACCGGCCGCGGCGGCGCGCCGACGCGAAGGTGCTCCTCCTCGACCCCAGGCTCTCCGCGCTGCGCCTCACGCGCGACGAGCCCGCCGAGCCGACGCCCCTCGAGGCCCTGCTCGAGAAGAACCCCTTCGCGCTCGTGACGCAGCCCGTTCCGCGCCTCGCCGACGAGCGCCGCGTGGGCCGCAACGACCCGTGTCACTGCGGCAGCGGCAAGAAATACAAGAAGTGCCACGGCGCCTGACGCGGTCGATGCTTGGTCGCGCTTGATTGACGCTGCTGTGAGGGGCTGCGTATAGTGACCCGCATCCGTGGCACGTTTCAGGCTGCGATTTCTTTTGCAAGAGTTCGATCTCGTCCCCGGCGAGACGGTGATCGGGCGTAGCCCTGAGTGCCACATCACCATCGACGATCCGCTGCTCTCACGGGCGCACGCGAAGATCCTGGTGGGCAACGGGGCCGCCACGCTGCACGACCTCGGGAGCCGCAACGGCTCGCGCGTCAACGGCAAGCTCCTCGTCGAGGCCGTGGTGCTCAACGACGGCGACCGCATTCGCCTCGGCACGCAAGAGCTGGTGTTCTTCGGCGTGCGCTCGGACCCGCGCGCGGCCAAGGCGACGGGCGCCATGCGGCTCTGCCAGCACTGCACCACGCCCTTCCCCGAAGGGCCGCCGGCGTGCCCGCATTGCGGCAAGTCGGTGCGCCCCGACGAGGACACCATGTCGGGCGTCTCGGCCATGCCGATGCGCCAGGCGTGGATCCTCCAGATGCTCAACGACATGCTCGACCGCGTGCTCCGCGCGGGCCGCGCGGCCGAGGCCGAGAAGCTCCTCTACCGCGCCGCGGAGGAGATCGAGAACCGCCTCGCCTCGGGCGACACCGACGCGACCCAGTTCGTGCGCACCGCCGACCTCGCCCTGCAGCACGGGCTCCAGCAGCGCGACCCGCGGTGGGCGCTGTGGGTCGTCGACGCCCACCGCCGCGCGGCGCGCACGCTCGCGCCGACCACCGTCGAGGGCCTCTACGCCGTGCTCGACCTCGACGGCGTGCAGGCCTCGGTGGGCGAGTACATCGAGGGGTTGCGCAGCGCGGGCCCCCTCGACGAGCAGACCCTCCGGTTGAAGCGCCTCCTCGAGTCGGTCCCCTCCACTCGGCAATAAAGCAGACACGAGCGTGCCGCGATTTCGGCTCCGCCATCACAACACCTTCTATGAGCTCCCGCAGGGCGAGTTCGTCGTCGGTCGCGCGCTCGGCTCGCACCTCATGCTCGACGACCCGCGCGTCTCGCGGCGGCACACGCGCTTCTTCGTCGAGGCGCAGCGCGTCACCGTCGAAGACCTGCGCAGCCGCAACGGCACGCTCATCAACGGCGTGCTGCTCAAGGCCCCCCTCGTGCTCGCCGACCAGGACGTGGTCACCGTCGGCTCGCAGGAGCTTCGCGTGGTGGTCGTGCGCGACGTCGGCGACCACTTCGTGAGCAACGCCCACGCCCCCACGGCGCCCGACCTCTCCGAGGCGCTCCCGCCCGAAGACGCCACGCAGGTCGACGGCCCCTCGTGGCTGCTCACCCTGTTCGACAAGGCGCTGCACGTGCGCAACTACGACGAGGCCGAGCGCACCCTCAAGCGCCTCCTCGCCGCGCTGTCGGGCGGCACCGCGGCGCTCCGCTCGCGCGCGCCCATTCTGCTCGAGCACGTCGCGCGCTCGGTGCTCTCGTACGCGGCCGCCACGGGTCGCAGCGCCGCCATCGACCAGGTGTTCACCCTCTACCAGCGCAGCGGGCTGGTGATGTACGCGCCCCTCCTCGACGAGGTTCACACGCTGGTGCAGCGCCTCAAGCACCCGCTCTCGCCGCAGCTGCGGGCCTACGTCGAGTGGCTCCGCAGCGAGGCCGAGCGCCTCGGGCCGCCCGAGCGCTTCGCGCTGCAGCGCGCCGAGGCGCTCATGCGCACGCTCCACAGCCACACGAGCTGAACGACGAACGCCCCGCGGTGTGAGGGCTCACACGGCGAGGCGTTGCGTCGGATGCCGCGAGCGCGGCGCTGCGATCAGTTGACGCCGGCGCGCGAGAGGGCCTCGCCGAGGGCGTGGTGGTCGTTCTGCAGGGTGTCGATCGCCGTGCGCAGGCGCGTGAGGCGACCCACGTAGTCGGACCACGGGCGCCCGATGTGGCTCACCACGTTGGCCGCGGCGCCGCCCGGCGAGACGGGGATGCCCACGGTGCCGATGGTGGTCGCCGCGGCGATGTCGCCCGCGGTGTACCAGTTGCGGTGCGGCGCGCCGGTGATACCCGGGCCCACGGTGACCGCGAAGCCCGTCGGGTCGGGCGTGCCCGGAACCACCAGCGTGCCCACCACGGGGGGAGAGTCGCCGCGGCCGGGGTTGAACACCACCGCGAGGTGCTGAAACTCGCCGCGGAGGCGCTGCGCCTCGGTGAGCGAGTTGCGAATCACCACGAGGTTGGGGCCCTGCGTAAGGGCCTGGTGGCGCTGCATGTCGCGCCAGGCCTGCTCGAGCTCGATCTGCACCTTCATGAGCTTGGTCACGAGGTCGGGGCGCAGACGACCCACGCGCCCCGCGTACACGTCGGGCGTGAGGGGCGGATCGGGCGACTGCGTGGCGAACCACGTGACGAGCGACTCGTCGAGCGTGGCCTGCGCGGCAGCCTGCGCGGGGGCCTGACCCTCTTCGCCGCCCGCCGCGATGCCCGCGGCCGTGGCAGCGCGGTCGATCTTGTCGTTGAGCATCGTGACGGTGGAGCCCGTCGCGTCGACGGCGCGGCGAATCTCGGCGATCGCCCCGCGGGTCTTGTCGGCTTCGTCCTTCGAGGTCTTGAAGTCGCCGATGAGGTAGCCCGCCACGAGCGACACCACGCCGACCGCCACCGCGGTGAACACGGCGCCCGTGTTCTTGCGACCCACTTCGGCGTCGCTCACGAGCTTGTCGTCGATGATGAGCCGCACCTCCTGGGCCGCCGGCGAGGCCGCGGCCGAGAAGGGATCGGCCGCGATGGCCGCCATGCGAACCTGTTCGGCCGCAGCACGGGCCTGCTCGACCGCGCGGGCCTCGGCGGCGCGGGCCTCGGCCGCAGCGCGGGCCTCGGCCGCAGCCTTGTCGGCCATCTGCTGGCGAATGAAGTCGGGCACCGCGATGTCGTCGCCGCCGCCGAAGCCGCCGCCCACCGAAGGCGACGAGCTCGGGCCTGCGTCAACGCTCACCGGCGGAGCAGCCACCGGCTGACCAATGTCACCGAACGACGGCGGAGCGACAGCGGCTTCCGAAGGCGCGGCGGCGGGGGCGTTCGCCATCGTTCCCTTGAGACGAGCCTTCAGGTCCGGCTTCTTCTTCTCCTCGGCCATCGGGGATCATGCTCCTTGCGAGTCGTGCGGCGCTGTGGCGCTATGGGGGTGCAGATGTCGCGATTCGCTATCTGCAAAGGCAGATGCAGCTCGCGCGGCGAGCGCGACGTTATCGTCGCATTCTTCGCAGTGTCAAGGTAAACGTCGCCCCGTGAGCGCTGCGAACCACGCACGACGAAGGCTCTCTCTCGCGGTGCTCGCGCTCGCCTGGGCGTGCGTGCAACCGCCCCCCGACGTGGCCGCGTTCGGCCCCCTGCGCGACGAAGACACGCGCGTCGTACGGCTCCTCGCAGAGGTCGACCGCGACTCCGAGCGCGACCCCGTCGCGGCCGCGCGCACGATCCGCGAGCTGGTGCTCCCGGTGGCGCGCGCCAACGCCGCGGCGTGCGCGGCCGTTCACCCGCAGCACCCGCGCGCCCGCGCCCTCGCGTCGGACCTCTGCGGGCTCTTCGACGAGCGCGTCACGCGCCTCGGGCGCTACGCCGACGCCCTCGCCGCGCGCGACACCGCGGCCCTCTTGCGCGAGACGCGCGCCCAGCGCGAGATGGAAGACGACCTCGGGCGCCTCGAGTCGCGCTTCGCCGCCGCCGAGCGCATGCCCGCCACCCGCGGCTGCAGCCGCGCGCCGTAGGCACTTGTCGCGCGGTGCGACTTCGACCATCGTGCGCGCCGTGGTCGAGCCGCTGCTCTCTGTGCGCAACCTGGTCACCGAGTTTCGCACCGACACGGGTCTGCTGCGCGCGGTCGACGACGTGTCGTTCGACATCCCCCCCGGCGGCACCCTCGCCGTCGTGGGCGAGTCGGGCTGCGGCAAGAGCGTCACCTCGCTGTCGATCCTGCGGCTCATCCTCGCGCCAGGCCGCATCGCGTCGGGGCAGATCGTCTTCGAGGGTCAAGACCTCTTGACACTCTCCGAGCCCGCCATGCGCAAGGTGCGAGGCGCGCGCATCGCGATGATCTTTCAAGAGCCCATGAGCTCGCTCAACCCCGTGTACACGGTGGG